>NZ_DKJF01000103.1:0-63066 GCF_002454615.1 Pseudomonas sp. UBA6699 | reverse complement strand
GGCCATAGCAAGGCGAACTTTCCGCTGTGCCCGCGGGTCAGTTGCTCTATATCCCACCACGCAGCGAGTGAACCGGATGGAAAGAATCTGCAGCCTGCTCAACGATGCACTGAGCCCTTATCAGACCCACCTCGGCGTTGCCGATGCCAACGGTAATCGCCAGCTCACGGTTCAAGGCGGCCTCACGGGGGTGACCTTGCAGCGCACTGTCAGTGAGCGCCAGTTACAGGAACACCGCCTGTTGATCGACCTGGTGGATGGTTTGCACCGTGACCTGCAGATAGCCGAGGGGCGGCTGCAGCCTTGCGTGATCGCTGCGCTGCAACAACGCCAGCAACCGCAGGGAACCTTTGCCTAAAGGATTCATCTGACACAGTAGGGGCAGCCAGCCAGCGCTTTGCTCCGGCGCTGGCAAAGCTGCCACGGGAAGTCCTCAAGGGCTTTCGCTTGACCCCGGGCGTCCTTCCCCAGCGCCCGGGGTTTCTTTTTTCTGGGTTCTCAACCGGCCCTGTCGCGCCGCTGACTCAATTCGTAAGCGCGACGCGGCCTGTGTGGGAGCGGGCGTGCCCGCGAACACCGGCGTAGCCGGTGCCAGCCACCGCGCTGGATTTTTCGCGGGCATGCCCGCTCCCGCACAGTCCCCGCTAAATCAATAAGTTATGCATTTTTCTCTGGGAGCTGGCTCGCCGGCGATAGCCGGTGTAGGCGTTTAATGGGCTTCGAAGAAACGCTTGCTTTCTTCCAGGTAGTTTCTGCGTGAGACCGGATCCAGCCAGTGGGCATACAGCCCAGGCAGCACGTCCCGTCGCAACGCAAGCAGCAACTGGTCGATATGCGCCACTGCAGCGCGCCCCAGTTCGCTGTCCGAGCACCCCACGTGCAGAAACTGGTAGCGCTCCACCCCCTGCACTGGATAAAACTGATAATCGGCCAGCGCGGCGCCTTGCTGCTGGATCAGGTAACGCACCTCAGGCCAGTAGCCGAGCACCAGGCGCAGGCGCCCCAACTGCTGCATCTGCAGCAGGTTGGCGGTGGCTTCGTTACCGTAATGGCGCCTGAGCACAGTGTCTGGCAGCTGGCGCAAAATGCTGTCGATCTGCAGGCCATAACTGCGTTCGGCAACCACCCCGAGTTTCAGTGCGGTTTTGCTCAGCAGGCCATGCAGGTCTACCTGCTGGCCCTGCAGATAGGGGGCCACCAGTGCCTGGCTTTCCTTGCGGCCCACCAGGCCGCCACTGAGCACGCCCAGGGAGGGCAGGGAGAACTGCACATATTCCTCACGTTGGGGTGTCCACAGCAGCGTCGGGTCGCAGCTGAAGGTGTTGCGGTCCTGCAGCATCTGGATTCCGCGGGCACGGTTGACGCGCTGGATGGTGTGGTCGTACTCGGGCATCTGCGCAATCAACAGGGGCAGCAGTTGGTCGATTACCCCTCGGCCTTGCTCCGGGCCGTCGAAAATGGTGAATGGCGGCAGGTCACGCACCAGCCAGAACAGGCGTTCCTTGGCACTGGCAGGGTGCAGCAGCAATGCGGCCATCAGCCCGCAAAGCAGGACCAGCGGGCGTAGGCGGCGGGCGGCGCGCATGCGGCCGGGCTGCGCCTGGTTCAGACCGTGCCTGCGGCGCGCAGGCTGGCGATCGCCGCCGCGTCATAGCCAAGGCTGGCCAGCAGTGCCTCGGTGTGCTCGCCAAGGGCCGGGCCCACCCATTCGCTGGAACCTGGGGTTTCCGACAGCTTGGGCACGATGCCAGGCATCTTGAATGGCTTGCCGTCGGGCAGCTTGGCCTGGAGGAACATTTCCCGAGCCAGGTACTGCGGGTCGCTGAACATGTCCTCGGCGGAGTAGATCCGGCTGGCCGGGACCTCGGCGGCGGTCAGCACCTGCATCAGCGTTTCCAGCGGCAGGCTGTTGGCCCAGCGGTCGATCACCCCGTACAGCTCATCCCGGCGAAGGTCGCGGCCATCGTTGCTGGCCAGGCTTGGGTCGTCAGCCAGGTCGGCACGCCCGATGGCCTGCATGAAGCGCTTGAAGATTGCATCGCCGTTGGCGCCGATCTGTACATGCTTGCCGTCGGCGCTGGTGTGGATGGAGGAGGGGGTAATGCCGGGCATGATGTTGCCGGTGCGTTCACGGATAAAACCGAATACATCGAATTCCGGGACCATGCTTTCCATCATGGCGAAGATGGCTTCGTACAGCGCTACGTCCACCACCTGGCCCTGGCCGCCGTTGACCTCCCTGTGGCGCAGCGCCATCAGCGCACCGATAACGCCCCACAAGGCGGCGATCGAGTCGCCGATCGAAATGCCGGTGCGCACCGGTGGCCGGTCGTCGAAGCCGGTGATGTAGCGCAGGCCGCCCATCGACTCGCCTACGGCACCAAAACCTGGTTGGTCCTTCATTGGCCCGGTCTGGCCAAAGCCCGACAGGCGCACCATGACTAGCCCAGGGTTGAGCGCATGCAGCACATCCCAGCCCAGGCCAAGCTTTTCGAGCACGCCCGGGCGGAAGTTCTCGATCAGGATGTCGGCGTCGGCCAGCAGCCTTTGCAATACCTCGCGGCCTTCGGGGTGCTTCAGGTTGAGGGTCAGCGACTGCTTGTTACGCGCCTGCACGAACCACCACAGGGAGGTGCCTTCGTACAGCTTGCGCCACTTGCGCAGCGGGTCGCCGCCATCGGGCGACTCGACCTTGACCACCTCGGCACCGAATTCGGCGCAGATGCGCGAGGCGAATGGCCCGGCGATCAGTGTGCCGAGTTCGACAACCTTGAGGCCGGCGAGGGGTTTGCTGGGCGTCGACATGGGGCATCCGTGGCAGTTGGGCAGAGCGGTGGTTTTATCACACGGCGGTTGCGCCGGGTACTGCTGCGGCGCATGGCGAGTGCGGATGGGTTAGACTGTGCGACTTTTCTTTTGCACGAAGCCCGTCGACCATGGCCCAGCCGTCCACCACCTACAAGTTCGAACTTAATCTCACCGATCTTGACCGTAACGTCTACCAAAGCGTCAAGCAGACCATCGCGCGCCACCCTTCGGAAACCGAAGAGCGCATGGCGGTGCGGTTGTTGGCCTACGCGCTCTGGTACAACGAGAACCTGTCGTTCGGCCGTGGCCTGTCGGATGTAGATGAGCCGGCACTGTGGGAAAAGAGCCTGGACGACCGCGTGCTGCACTGGATCGAAGTGGGCCAACCCGATGCCGAGCGCCTGACCTGGTGCTCGCGGCGCACCGAACGCACCAGCCTGCTGGCCTATGGCAGCCTGCGTGTGTGGGAAGGCAAGGTGGTCAGCGCGGTCAAGAACCTCAAGAACCTGAACATCGCCGCAGTGCCGCAGGAGGTGCTGGAAACCCTGGCCGCCGACATGCCGCGCGCCATCAAGTGGGATGTGATGATCAGCGAAGGTACGGTCTTCGTTACCGACGACCGTGGCCAGCACGAAGTGCAACTGCAGTGGCTACTGGGTGAGCGTGGCTGAAGCAACCCATGCGTATCGAACCTCGCCCCCTGCCTGCGACCCTGCCTTTTCTGGGTAACCTGCCACCCTTGCTCACCCGTTTGTATGCCGCACGCGGCGTGCAAAGCGAGGCCGAACTGGACAAAAGCCTTGCGCGGCTGCTGCCCTACCAGCAGCTCAAGGGCATCGAGGCCGGCGTCGACCTGCTGGTCGCTGCCATAGACCAGCGCCAGCGCATTCTCATTGTCGGCGACTTCGACGCCGACGGTGCCACCGCAAGTACGGTTGGGGTGCTGGGCTTGCGTTTGTTGGGGGCAGCCCATGTCGATTACCTGGTGCCCAACCGTTTTGAATACGGTTACGGCCTGACCCCGGAAATCGTCGAAGTTGCCCTGCAGCGCCAGCCGCAGTTGCTGATTACCGTGGACAACGGCATTTCCAGCGTCGACGGGGTGGCCGCTGCCAAGGCCGCTGGGCTGAAAGTGCTGGTGACCGACCATCACTTGCCAGGCGAACAACTGCCCGATGCCGACGCCATCATCAACCCCAACCAGCCGGGTTGCAGCTTCCCGAGCAAGGCGCTGGCCGGGGTCGGTGTCATCTTCTATGTGCTGATGGCCCTGCGCGCGCGGTTGCGCAGCCTGGGCCGCTACGCGACACAACCCCAGCCGAACATCGGTGAACTGCTCGACCTGGTCGCCCTGGGCAGCGTGGCCGATGTGGTGCCGCTGGATGCCAACAACCGCATCCTGGTGCACCAGGGCCTGGAGCGCATCCGTGCCGGCCGTGCCCGCCCGGGCTTGAAGGCCATTCTTGAGGTGGCCCGCCGCGATCACCGGCGCATCACCTCCACCGACCTGGGTTTCATTCTTGGCCCACGCCTGAATGCAGCCGGGCGCCTGGACGACATGAGCCTGGGCATCGAATGCCTGCTGTGCGAAGACCCGGCGCTGGCCCAGGACATGGCGCAGCAACTGGATGACCTGAACCAGGACCGCAAGTCCATCGAGCAAGGCATGCAGCGCGAGGCGCTGGCCCAGCTCAAGGACCTGCCGGTCGAGTCGATGCCTTACGGCTTGTGCCTGTTCGATGCCGACTGGCACCAGGGCGTGATCGGTATTCTGGCGTCGCGGCTGAAGGAGCGTTACCACCGGCCGACCATTGCCTTCGCCGATGCAGGCGCTGGCATGCTGAAGGGCTCGGCGCGTTCTGTGCCAGGGTTCCATATTCGCGATGCGCTGGATGCCGTGGCGGCGCGCCACCCGCAATTGATCAGCAAGTTCGGCGGCCACGCCATGGCCGCTGGCTTGTCGTTGCCAGAGGCAAATTTCCCGGCCTTTGCCGAGGCCTTCGACGAAGAGGTACGGCGCCAGCTGCGTGAAGACGACCTGACCGGGCGCCTGCTGTCCGACGGCAGCCTGGCGGTGGAAGAATTCCACCTCGATCTGGCCAAGGCGCTACGCAATGCCGGGCCATGGGGCCAGCATTTCCCTGAGCCGCTGTTTCATGGCGTGTTCCAGTTGGTGGAGCAGCGCGTGGTGGGCGAGCGGCACTTGAAGGTGGTACTGAAGAGCGAGTGTGGCTCGGTGCGGCTGGATGGCATTGCCTTCGGCATCGACCGCGACGTATGGCCGAACCCGACGGTGCGGAGGGTCGAGTTGGCGTACAAGCTGGATGTGAACGAGTTTCGGGGCAATGAAAGTGTGCAGTTGATGATTACCCACATGGAACCGCGTTGACCGCAACCCTGTAGGAGCGGCCAGCCACAGGCGTCTGTAAACAACTTGCCCAAAATCCCATGGAACCTTCCCCCCAGGCATTCTGGTCTAGTCTGAAGTATGACCGGACCCAGGCCAGGGACGTGCTATTGAGTGTCCGGGCCGGATCACCATTGGAGTTCTTGGGAGGTGCCCTCATGAGCCTGCTGCTCGAGCCTTACACCCTGCGTCAACTGACGTTGCCCAACCGCATCGCCGTTTCGCCGATGTGCCAGTATTCTGCAGCCGATGGCCTGGCCAACGACTGGCACCTCGTTCACCTGGGCAGCCGCGCAGTGGGTGGCGCGGGCCTGGTGATCACCGAGGCCGTGGCGGTTACCGCCGATGGCCGCATCACCGCCGAAGACCTTGGGTTGTGGGAGGACGCACAGATCGCCCCGCTGCAACGCATCACCCGCTTCATCACCGCCCAGGGCGCCGTGCCCGGCATCCAGCTGGCGCACGCCGGGCGCAAGGCCAGTACCTACCGCCCCTGGCTGGGCAAGCACGGTAGCGTCAAACCCGAGGAGGGTGGCTGGCAGCCGGTGGGGCCCTCGAAGATTGCCTTCGACCCGCAACATACAACGCCACGCGAGCTGACCTTGGGCGACATCCAGGAGGTGGTCGGTGCCTTCGTTGCCTCGGCCGAGCGCGCGTTGCAGGCCGGCTTCAAAGTGCTCGAGGTTCACGCCGCCCATGGCTACCTGCTGCACCAGTTCCTGTCACCGCTGAGCAACCAGCGGCGTGACGAATACGGCAGTTGCTTCGAAAACCGCATCCGCCTGACCCTGCAGGTGGTGGAAGCGGTGCGTAAGGTATGGCCTGCCGAATTGCCCCTGTTCGTGCGGGTATCGGCAACCGATTGGGTGGAAGACGGCTGGAACCCGGATGAAACCGTCGAACTGGCCCGGCGCCTGCGTAACCTGGGCGTCGATTTGATCGACGTGTCCTCTGGCGGCACTTCGGTCAACGCCGAAATACCCACCGGCCCCGGCTACCAGACCCGTTTCGCCGAGCGCGTGCGCAAGGAGTCTGAAATTGCCACCGGCACCGTGGGCATGATCACCGAACCTGCGCAGGCCGAGCATATCCTGCGTACCGGCCAGGCCGACCTCATCTTCCTTGCCCGCGAACTGCTGCGCGACCCTTACTGGCCGCTGCATGCCGACGACGACCTGGGCGGTAACAAGGCCACCTGGCCGGCGCAGTACCAGCGCGCTACCAGCCGGGCCAACCCGATTCATGAGTCGGATCTGCGCGACTGATTCTGAAGGCGCGGCCTTGTGGGAGCGGGCGTGCCCGCGAACACCGGCGCAGCCGGTGCCAGACACCGCGTCGCCTGCTTCGCGGGCAAGCCCGCTCCCACAATGAATCGCGCAGGCTTTTCACATTTTGGGAAAGACAGTTGCTCCTACCTTGAACGCGGTTGAGCGGACCCAGCGTGACCGAGCATGATAATCAATGCTTGATCATCACATGCCGCACACAGGTGTAGTCCTCCAGCCCATACATCGACATGTCCTTGCCATACCCCGAGTGTTTCTGCCCGCCATGGGGCATTTCACTGACCAGCATGAAATGGGTGTTCACCCAGGTGCAGCCATATTGCAGGCGTGCGGCCAGGCGGTGGGCGCGGCCGGTGTCGCGGGTCCAGACCGAGGAGGCCAGGCCATAGTTGGAGTCGTTGGCCCATTCCAGCGCCTGCGCTTCGTCGCTGAAACGGGTTACCGACACCACCGGGCCGAACACTTCGTTGCGCACGATCTCATCATCCTGCAGGGCGTCGGCCAGCACCGTCGGCTCGAAAAAGTACCCATCGCCCTCGATTGCCTTGCCACCGGTCACCAGGCGAATGTGCGGCTGGGCGACGGCACGCTGTACCAGGCCGGCGACCTTGTCGCGGTGCTGGGCGCTGATCAGCGGCCCCAGCTCGGTGCCCTCGGCCTCCTGCAGGCCGGGCTTGATGCTGGCTACCGCTTCCCCCAGGCGCTCGACGAAGCGCTCATAGATACCGGCCTGCACATACAGGCGGCAAGCCGCCGTGCAGTCCTGGCCGGCGTTGTAGAAACCGAAGGTGCGAATACCCTCGATCGCGGCATCGATGTCGGCATCATCGAACACCAGGACTGGCGCCTTGCCGCCCAGCTCCATGTGCATGCGCTTCACGCTGTCGGCGGTGGCGCTGATGATATGGGCGCCGGTGGGGATCGAGCCTGTCAGCGACACCATGCGGACCTTGGGGTGCGTAACCAGTGGGTTGCCGACCGTCTGGCCACGGCCAAACAGAATGTTGAGCACCCCGGCCGGCAGCAGGTCCTTGGCCAGTTCCCCCAGGCGCAAGGCGGTCAACGGGGTCAGCTCGGAGGGTTTGATCACCACCGTGTTGCCGGCCGCCAGGGCCGGGGCGATCTTCCAGGCCAGCATCATCAGTGGGTAGTTCCACGGTGCAATCGAGGCCACCACGCCCAAGGGGTCGCGACGGATCATCGACGTGTGGCCCGGCAGGTATTCACCTGCCGCCGAGCCGCCCAGGCAGCACGCCGCACCGGCGAAAAAACGAAACACGTCGGCAATCGCCGGAATTTCGTCGTTGCGCGCGGTACTCAAGGGTTTGCCGCAGTTCTGCGATTCCAGCCGAGCCAGTTCATCGCCATGCGCCTCAATGGCGTCTGCCAGGTTCAACAACGCCTGGGCGCGGTCCTTGGAGCTGGTTTGCGACCAGCTGTCGAACGCATGGTCAGCGGCACGCACGGCGCTGTCCACCTGGGCTTCGCTGGCTTCGTTGATCTGCGCCAGGGCGGTGCCCAGCGCCGGGTCGAGCACGGTCCAGGTCGGGCCTTGGCCGGCGACCAGTTGGCCATTGATCAGCATCTGCGTTTGCATCGGGTACTCCTCCAGGGTCATTTGCCACTGCCCGCAACGCTGTCGCCGCCACGGGTCAGGTAATAGGCGCCAAGGATCGGCAGCATGGTCACCAACATCACCAGCATGGCTACCACATTGGTCACCGGCACGTCGCGCGGCCGGCTGAGCTGGTTGAGTAGCCAGATCGGCAGGGTGCGTTCGTGGCCGGCGGTGAAGGTCGTGACAATGATTTCATCGAACGACAGGGCAAAGGCCAGCATACCGCCGGCCAGCAGTGCCGAGCCGAGGTTGGGCAGGATGATGTAGCGAAAGGTCTGCCAGCCATCGGCACCCAGGTCCATGGAGGCCTCGATCAGGCTGTGCGAGGTGCGCCGCAGGCGAGCGATCACATTGTTGTAGACGATCACCACGCAGAATGTGGCATGGCCGACCACGATGGTGAACACCCCGGGCTCCACGCCCAAGGTCTTGAACGCCGAGAGCAGGGCGATGCCGGTGATGATGCCGGGCAGGGCGATGGGCAGGATCAGCATCAGCGATATGGCCTCTTTGCCGAAAAAGCTGCGCCGGTACAGTGCGGCCGATGCCAGTGTGCCGAGCACCAGGGCGATCAGGGTCGCCAGGCAGGCGACCTGCAACGACAGCTTGATCGCGTCCAGCACATCGGTGCGGGCGAAGGCCACGGCAAACCACTTCAGGGTAAACCCCGTGGGCGGGAAGCTGAATGCTGCGTCTTCGGTGTTGAAGGCGTACAGGAAGATGATCAGGATCGGGAAATGCAGGAACAACAGCCCGCCCCAGGCCGCCAGGCGCAACCCTACAGAGGCTTGTTCAGAGTGCATCGAAGGCCCCCAGGCGCTTGACGATCGACAGGTACAGCGCAATCAGCACGATCGGCACCAAGGTAAATGCCGCCGCCATCGGCATGTTGCCGATCGCCCCTTGCTGGGCATAGACCATGCTGCCGATGAAGTAGCCGGGTGGGCCCACCAGCTGCGGCACGATGAAGTCGCCGAGGGTAAGCGAGAAGGTGAAGATCGAGCCAGCGGCGATACCGGGAATCGACAGCGGCAGTATCACCTGCATGAAGGTTTGCCCGGGGCGTGCGCCAAGGTCTGCCGAGGCCTGCAACAGCGACGGCGGCAAGCGCTCCAGCGAGGCCTGGATCGGCAGGATCATGAATGGCAGCCAGATGTACACGAACACCATGAAGCGCCCCAGGTGCGAGGTCGACAGCGTGCTGCCGCCCACGCCCGGCACCGTCAGCACGGCTTGCAGCAGGGCGTCCAGGTGCAGCTGGTGGACGAACCACTGGGCCACCCCACCCTTGGCCAGCAGCAGGGTCCAGGCGTAGGTCTTGACGATGTAGCTGGCCCACATCGGCATCATCACGGCGATATAGAAAAATGCCTTGGTCTTGCCGCGTGTGTAGCGCGCCATGTAGTAGGCGATGGGAAACGCCAGTACCGCGCTGGCCAGTGACACCGCCACCGCCATGCCCAAGGTCCGCAGGATGATGTCGAAGTTCGACGGGTTGAACAGCGCGGCGAAGTTGCCCAGGGTCAGGTCCGGGGTGACCGCCATGGTGAAGTCGTCGAAGGTGTAGAAACCCTGCCACAACAGGTTCAGCAACGAGCCCAGGTAGATGGCGCCGAACCAGGTCAGTGGCGGGATCAGCAGCAGGGCCAGGTACAGGTTGGGGCGCCGGTACAACACATCGGCCAGGCCTCGGAGCGCGCTCATGGCAATGGCCCAGCGCTTTCCTGCAGCACGGTCATCGCCTCGCGCGGCCAGTGCGCCTGCACCCGCTGCCCGGGCTGCCAGGCCTGGGGCTGTGCCTGCCAGCGGTCGTTGGCCTGGGTTACCGCCAACAGTTGGCCATTGTCCAGTTGCAACTCGTACCGGGTGGCGCTGCCCTGGTACTGCACATCGCGCAGCAGGCCGCTGACCTGGACCTCGTGGCTGGTAACCACCGGGTCGCCCAGGCGGATGTGCTCAGGGCGGATGGAAAACGGCGCCGGGTGGCCGTTGAGCGCCCTCGCCAATTCGCCACGCATCACGTTGGACGTGCCGACGAATTCGGCGACGAAGGTGGTGGCGGGTTTCATGTACAGGTTGCGCGGGGTGTCGACCTGTTCGATGCGGCCGCGGTGGAACACCGCGACCCGGTCCGACATCGACAGCGCCTCGGTCTGGTCATGGGTGACGAAGATGAAGGTGATGCCTAGCTGGCGTTGCAGCTTCTTCAGCTCGCCCTGCATCTGTTCGCGCAGCTTGAGGTCCAACGCGCCCAGCGGCTCGTCCAGCAGCAGCACACGGGGCCTGTTGACCAGTGCCCGCGCCAGGGCCACACGCTGGCGCTGGCCACCCGAAAGCTGCGCCGGCTTGCGCGCGCCGTAGCCGGCCAGGGCCACCATGGCCAGGGCTTGCTCGGCACGGCTATGGCGCTCGGCCTTGGCCACGCCTTTCACTTTCAAGCCATAGGCGATGTTGTCGAGCACGTTCATGTGCGGGAACAACGCGTAGTCCTGGAACACGGTATTGACGTCACGCTGGTAGGGCGGGACGCCGGCAGCTTCCAGGCCGTGTATACGGATCGAGCCGCTGCTTGGCTGCTCGAAGCCGGCGATCAGGCGCAGGCAGGTGGTCTTGCCGGAGCCGGACGGGCCGAGCATGGAGAAGAACTCCCCATCGCTGATGTCGATGCTGACCTGGTCTACGGCCTTGACCTCGCCGAAGCTACGGGAAACCTGGGTGAACTGGACGGCTAGGGGCATACGCGGTTCTCTGTTGTTCTTGTCTTGCCTGTATCGGCCCTGTCCCCGGCAAGCCGGCCCCACAGGGATCACACCACAGGGCCGGAACAGGCGGAAAAACCCTCAGCGCCCACCCATGATGGCAATGTAGTCTTGAGTCCAGCGGCTGTAGGGCACGAACTTGCCACCCTGGGCCTGCGGGGTTTTCCAGAAGGCGATCTTGTCGAAGTTGTCGAAGCCGTTGGTCTTGCAACCCTCGGCGCCGAGCAACTCGCTGCCACTGCAGGCTGCCGGCACCGCGGGCAACGACCCGAACCAGGCGGCCACGTCACCCTGGACCTTCGGCTGCAGCGACCAGTCCATCCATTGGTAGGCGCAGTTGGGGTGCTTGGCATCGGTGTGCAGCATGGTGGTATCGGCCCAGCCGGTAGCGCCCTCCTTGGGGATGGTCGACGCCACGGGCTGGTGCTCGGCCTTCAGGCCATTGACCATGTAGCCCCACGAACTGGAGGCGACCACGCCTTCGTTCTTCACGTCGCTCATCTGCACTGTGGCGTCGTGCCAGTAGCGATGGATCAGCGGTTGCTGCTGGCGCAGCAGTTCGAGCACCGCCTGGTATTGCGTTTCGGTCAGTTCATACGGGTCCTGGATGCCCAGTTCGGGCTTGGCCGACTTCAGGTACAGCGCCGCGTCCGCGATGTAGATCGGCCCGTCATACGCCTGTACGCGGCCTTTGTTCGGCTTGCCATCGGGCAGGTCCTGCGGCATGAACACCACGCCCCAGCTGGTCGGTGCCTGCTTGAACGTGTTGGTGTTGTACAGCAGCACGTTCGGCCCCCACTGGTACGGGGTGCCATAGACCTGTTTATCGACCACATACCAGCCACCGTTCTGCAGGCGCGGGTCGATGTTTTTCCAGTTGGGGATCAAGGCGGTGTTGATCGGTTGCACCCGTTTGCCGGCGATCAGCCGTAACGAGGCATCGCCCGAGGCGGTAACCAGGTCGTAGCCCCCCTTGGCCATCAGGCTGACCATTTCGTCCGAGGTGGCAGCGGTTTTCACGCTGACCTTGCAGCCGGTTTGCTGTTCGAAGCCGGTCACCCAGTCATACGCCTTGTCGCTTTCACCGCGCTCGATGTAGCCGGGCCAGGCGACGATGTCCAGGCGCCCTTCGCCAGGCCCCAGGGCCTTGGGCGGTTCGGCGGCCAGCAGGCCGGTACTGGCCAGCACGGCACAGGTGGTGGCGCCGAGCAATGCGGTCTTGTGCACGGGCATGGGTGTTCCCTCTTGTTGGAGATTGTGGTCGCGGCAGTGGTCGAGTCTAGTTGGCTTTTTGCCAGTCAATGCAACATCCAGAAGCAAATCCGCGCATGGTCCTTTACCGGGCAGGCCTTAATCTGGCGGATGACTTCCCATGCCTGGAGACTTGCACATGAACACCCGTGGCTTGCTGGACCAACTGCTCAAATCTGGCCAGGAGTTGCTGAACAAATCGTCTGCTTCCGGCAAACCCGGCGCTGGCGCCAGCGGGCTTGGCGGCCTGTTGTCCGGGGCCGGTGGTGGCTTGCTGGGCGGTGGCGCACTGGGCGTGCTGCTGGGCAACAAGAAGGCGCGCAAATATGGGGGCAAGGCCCTGACCTATGGTGGCCTCGCGGCACTCGGGGTGCTGGCCTACAAGGCCTACGGCAACTGGCAGGCGCGCCAGCAGGTGGCTGCCAGCGAGCCGCAGACGGTCGACCGCTTGCCGCCGGCCCAGGTCGAGCAGCACAGCCAGGCGGTGTTGCGGGCGCTGGTGGCTGCGGCCAAGTCCGACGGCCATATCGACGAACGCGAACGGGCGCTGATCGAAGGTGAGTTCACCCGCCTGGACAGCGACCGCGAGTTGCAGCATTGGCTGCACGCCGAACTGAACAAGCCGCTGGACCCGGCTGAAGTCGCCCGCGCCGCACAGACGCCCGAGATGGCTGCCGAGATGTACCTGGCCAGCACGATGATGGTCGACCAGGAAAACTTCATGGAGCGCGCCTACCTCGATGAGCTGGCCCGCCAGTTGCGTCTGGACCCGGGTTTGCGCCAGGAGTTGGAGAGCCAGGTGCGCTCAGCCGCAGGCCAGTAAGCGACGCGGTCCTTGTGGGAGCGGCCTTGTGTGTCGCGAAAGGGCTGCGCAGCAGCCCCAAAGATTTTAGCTTCGCCGCATGAAATGCCGGGGCCGCTGCGCGGCCCTTGCGCGACACAAGGCCGCTCCCACAAACGAAGCGACTTTTCCGTGATGGGCTCCGTCCATTAGCGGGGATGCCAGGTTACCCCACATTTCACCCGCAAAAGCGTAAGGCCTCTAGGCTATACTTCGGCGATTTTCCCCGCTCGTTGTGAATTCCTGAGGGCTGAATGTGAAGAACTGGACGTTGCGCCAACGGATCCTGGCAAGTTTCGCCGTGATCATCGCCATCATGCTGCTGATGATCGTGGCCGCCTACTCGCGGTTGGCCGCCATCGAAACCGCCGAAGCCGCCGTAGGTACAGACAGCATTCCCGGGGTCTACTACAGCTCGATGATCCGCAGCGCCTGGGTCGACAGCTACGTCACCAGCCAACAGTTGGTCGGGCTGTCCAACCACCGGGAAATCACCTCGGCCGACATGGAACTGTTCAAGAGTTTCGAAGACCGGCTGAAGCAATTCATGGCCAGTTACCAGAGCACCATCCAGGGCCATGACGACCAGGCCCGCTTCGACAGCTTCGTGCAGCTTGAAGAAAACTACATGAAGATTGTCGGCCAGGTGCTGGATGCCTACCGTCAGCGCAACTACGCCGAAGCCCAGCGCCTGATCAACGACGTACTCACACCCGCCTGGGTCGACGGTCGCAAGCACCTGAACGATGTCATCGAGAACAACCGCGCCTCCGCTGATGCCGCCACCCGCGATATCGTCAGTGCCGTGACCACCGCCAAGGGCAGCATGATCGTCTCGCTGTTGCTGGCCATTGTCGCAGCCGGGGTGTGCGGCCTGTTGCTGATGCGCGCCATCACCGCGCCCATGCAGCGTATCGTCCGAGCCCTCGACAAGCTGCGTTCGGGTGACCTGAGCGTGCGCCTGAGCCTGGAACGCAAGGATGAGTTCGGCGCCATCGAGAGCGGCTTCAACGAAATGGCCGAAGCGCTGGCGAACCTGGTGGCCCAGGCCCAGCGCTCGTCGGTGCAGGTCACCACGTCGGTTACCGAGATCGCCGCCACGTCCAAGCAGCAGCAGGCCACTGCCACCGAAACCGCAGCCACCACCACGGAAATCGGCGCCACCTCGCGGGAAATTGCCGCCACTTCGCGTGACCTGGTGCGCACCATGACTGAAGTCACTTCGGCCGCCGACCAGGCCTCCAGCCTGGCCGGCTCCGGCCAGCAGGGCCTGGCCCGCATGGAAGAGACCATGCACCAGGTGATGGGCGCCGCCGACCTGGTCAACGCCAAGCTGGGCATCCTCAACGAGAAGGCCAGCAACATTACCCAGATGGTCGTGACGATCGTCAAGGTGGCCGACCAGACCAACCTGTTGTCGCTCAACGCCGCCATCGAGGCGGAAAAGGCTGGTGAGTATGGCCGTGGCTTTGCCGTGGTGGCCACCGAGGTGCGGCGCCTGGCCGACCAGACCGCCGTGGCCACCTACGATATCGAGCAGATGGTGCGCGAGATCCAGTCGGCGGTGTCGGCCGGGGTCATGGGCATGGACAAGTTTTCCGAAGAAGTGCGCCGGGGCATGTTCGAAGTGCAGCAGGTCGGCGAGCAACTGAGCCAGATCATTCACCAGGTACAGGCCTTGGCACCGCGCGTGCTGATGGTCAACGAAGGCATGCAGGCCCAGGCCACCGGTGCCGAGCAGATCAACCAGGCGTTGGCCCAGCTCAGTGATGCCAGCACCCAGACCGTCGAGTCGCTGCGCCAGGCCAGCTTTGCCATCGATGAGCTTAGCCAGGTGGCCGCTGGCTTGCGTGGCGGCGTGTCGCGTTTCAAAGTCTGACCGCGATGACCGACACGCAAGCGCCGGCCGCACAGCCGGGCAACACCAAGGGGGCGCTGTACCTGCAGTTCCGTATCAGGGAACAACGCTTTGCCCTGAGCGTGCACGAGGTGGTCGAAGTGCTGCCACTTCGGCCACTCAAGCCGATTGCCCAGGCGCCAGCCTGGGTGGCGGGTATTCTGGCCCACCGTGGCCTGCTCATACCCGTCATCGACCTGGCCGCGCTCAGCTTCGGCCAGCCGGCGGCGCAGCGCACCAGCACCCGGCTGGTACTGGTGCACTACCGGGCTGGGCTGCAGTTGGGGCTGGTGCTGGAGCAGGCAACCGAGACCCTGCGCTGCCGGCCCGATGAGTTCCAGCCCTATGGTGTAGACACCAGCGAAGCCCCTTACCTGGGGCCGGTGCGGCAGGATGCCTTTGGCATGCTGCAGCGCATCGAAGTCAATGACCTGCTGCCCGACGCCGTGCACGCATTGCTGTACACGCAGGGCCCGACCGGGGGGCCGACATGACCGAACAGCGTTTTTTCCGTTTCTTGCGTGAGCGGATTGGCCTGGATGTGGAGTCTGTCGGCACGCCGATGGTCGAGCGTGCACTGCGCCAGCGCAGCGTAGCGGTGGGCGCTGCCGATCTGGACGACTACTGGCTGCGCCTGCAGCAGTCCGGTGAAGAGCAACAGGCACTGATCGAAGCGGTGATCGTGCCAGAGACCTGGTTCTTCCGGTACCCCGAGTCCTTCACCGCGCTGGCGGCCCTGGCGCACAAGCGCCGTGCCGAACTGGACGGCGCGCGGCCGCTGCGGTTGCTCAGCCTGCCGTGCTCGACGGGCGAGGAGCCCTATTCGCTGGCCATGGCCTTGTTTGATGCCGGTATGGCGCCGGGGGCGTTCCTGGTCGATGGCATGGACATCAGCCCCAGCTCGGTGGCCAAGGCCGGGCAGGCCGTGTATGGCCGCAATGCCTTTCGCGGCAGCGAGCTGGGTTTTCGCGAGCGTTACTTCGATGTGGTCGACGAAGGCCACCGCCTGCACGAGCGGGTACGCCAGCAAGTCAGCCTGCAGGTAGGCAATGTGCTCGACCCGCTGCTGGCCAGCCGCGATGGCCTGTATGACTTCGTGTTCTGTCGCAACCTGCTGATCTACTTCGACGTGCCGACCCAGCAACGCGTCTTCGAAGTGCTCAAGCGCCTGCTGCACCCACAGGGGGTGCTGTTCATCGGTCCGGCCGAGGGCAGCCTGCTGGCGCGCCTGGGCATGCGCCCGCTGGGGATCGCCCAGTCGTTTGCCTACGTACGAGACCCAGGCAGCAGCACGCCTGCGCCTGCGCCGGCGGCAGCGGCAGCACCTGCCAGGCGCAGTTGGCGGGGGGCCGGGCCTGCCGGGTATTCGCAGCCGGCCTTGCCGGAGCCGCGGCCGCAGCGTGCGCTGCCGGTGGTGGCCCGGCCAGCGCCGGCCCGCGAGGCTGCGGGTGAGGGCCCCAGCGAACTGCTGGCCGGCATCGCCCGGCTGGCCAATGCCGGCGCCAGCGCACAGGCTCGCCACGAATGCCAGCGCTACCTGGGCCAGTACCCGCCGGCGGCGCAGGTGTATTACTGGCTGGGGCTGCTCAGCGATACCGAGGGCGACGCACAGCAAGCGCTGACCCACTACCGCAAAGCGCTGTATCTGGAGCCACAACACCCCGAGGCGTTGCTGCACCTGGCGGCCCTGCTTGCGGCCCAGGGTGACCTGGCCGGGGCCCGGCGCCTGCAGGAGCGGGCGGCGCGGGCTGGGCGGGAGTCTGAACGGTGAACGGTGAATCCGCGATGCAACTGCTGGCCGATGACGATGCGCTCATCGACGACTGCTGGAACCGCATTGGTGTACATGGCAACAAGCAATGCCCGCTACTGGAGCGGCACGTGCATTGCCGCAACTGCGAAGTCTACGCCGCTGCGGCTACCCGCCTGCTTGACCGCTATGCATTGGCGCAGGAGCACTCGGCGGCCGAGCGTGAGCCGCTGCAAGAGCACATGGGTCGCTCCATGTTGCTGTTCCGTCTGGGTGAAGAATGGCTGGCGCTGGCGACCGCCTGCCTGGCCGAAATCGCCCCGTTGCAGGCCGTGCATTCGTTGCCGCACCAGCGCTCGCGGGTGTTGCAGGGGGTCGCCAACGTACGTGGGGCGCTGGTGCCATGCCTGTCATTGGCCGACTTGCTGGGGGTTCAGGCGGGTGCTGCCGAGCAGCGCAGCGGCCGGGCGATGCCACGCATGCTGATCCTGGCCAGCGAGGGCGGCCCGGTGGTGGTGGCGGTCGAGGAAATCGACGGCATCCACCGGCTCGACCCGCTGTTGCTGGGCAGTGGCCAGGACGCCACCCGCTATACCGCGGCGGTGCTGCAATGGCGCGGGCGCAGCGTGCGGGTACTGGACGATCAACACTTACTGGCTGCCGTGCAGCGGAGCTTGTCATGACCCCAGAGCAAATGCGCGACGCCTCGTTGCTCGAGCTGTTCAGCCTGGAGGCCGAAGCGCAGACCCAGGTGCTCAGCGCCGGCCTGATGGCACTCGAGCGCAACCCTACCCAGGCTGACCAGCTCGAGGCGTGCATGCGCGCGGCCCACTCGCTCAAGGGCGCCGCCCGTATCGTTGGCGTGGACGCGGGCGTCAGCGTCGCGCATGTCATGGAGGATTGCCTGGTAGCCGCCCAGGAGGGGCGCCTGAGGTTGAATGCCGAGCATATCGATGCGCTGTTGCAGGGGACCGACTTGCTGATGCGCATTGCCACACCGGGCGACAGCGCAGCGCAGGCGACCCTGCCGGTGTTTCTTGCGCAGATGGCCAGCCTGCTCGACCCAGGCGGCGCCGGCGTGCCGCCGCTGCCCGTGGCGGCAGTGGCCGTATCGCCGTCGTCGCCGTCGGTCAGCCCGCCGCCGGCACCGTTGGTGCTGCCCAGTGAGCTGTCAGAGCCCGACGCCGAGCCTGAGCCCGAGCCCGAGCCAGCGCTGCGGCGCAAGGTGGGCAAGCGCGTCGGCGATGCAGGCGAACGGGTGTTACGGGTCACTGCCGACCGCCTGAACAGCCTGCTCGACCTGTCCAGCAAGTCGCTGGTGGAGACCCAGCGCCTGAAGCCTTACCTGGCCACCCTGCAGCGCCTCAAACGCACGCACGGCCAAGGGATGCAGGCGCTCGACGGCGTGCGCATGCAGCTGGAAGACAGCGGCCAGAACAGTGAAGTGCTCGAAGCCTTGGCGCAAACCCAGCGCCTGCTGGTCGAGACCCAGCAGATCCTGCAACAGCAGGCCGCCGACCTCGATGAGTTCGGCTGGCAGGCCAGTCAGCGTGCGCAGTTGCTGTACGACACGGCCCTGGCCTGCCGCATGCGGCCATTCGCCGATGTGCTGGCCGGGCAGAGTCGCATGGTCCGAGACCTCGGCCGTTCGCTGGGCAAGCCGGTACGGCTGGTGGTGGAGGGCGAAAAAACCCAGGTCGACCGTGATGTGCTGGAAAAGCTTGAAGCGCCATTGACCCACCTGTTGCGCAATGCCGTGGACCACGGCATCGAACTTCCGGAACGGCGCCTGCTGGCGGGCAAGCCAGCGGAAGGGCTGGTGCGCCTGCGTGCCTCGCACCAGGCTGGCATGCTCAGCCTGGAGCTGATCGACGATGGCGCCGGTATCGACCTGGAGCGCCTGCGCGGCAGTATCGTCGAGCGCGCCCTGTCGCCGGCCGACACCGTGGCGCGCATGAGCGAAGCGGAACTGCTGACATTCCTGTTCCTGCCCGGCTTCAGCCTGCGCGACAAGGTGACCGAAGTGTCCGGGCGCGGCGTCGGGCTGGATGCGGTGCAACACATGATTCGCGAACTGCGCGGCTCGATCGAGCTGAGCCAGCAGCCAGGGCAGGGCTGCCGCTTCCATCTGCAGGTGCCGTTGACCCTGTCCGTGGTGCGTAGCCTGGTCGTCGAGGTCGGTGGCGAGGCTTACGCTTTTCCGCTGGCGCATATCGAGCGCACCCTGGACGTCACCGCCGAGCAGATCGTGCAGATCGAAGGCCGCCAGCACTTCTGGCACGAGGGCCGGCACATCGGCCTGGTGGCGGCCAGCCAGTTGCTCAACCGCCCGCTGGGGCAAAGCGACGGCAGCAGCCTGCGGGTCGTGGTGATCCGTGAGCGCGAGCAACTGTACGGTGTGGCCGTGGAGCGCCTGGTAGGCGAACGCGTGCTGGTGGTGATGCCGCTCGATCCACGGCTGGGCAAGGTGCAGGACATTTCTTCGGGTGCCTTGCTCGATGATGGTTCAGTGGTGCTGATCGTCGATGTCGAAGACCTGCTGCGCTCGGTGGATAAACTGCTGAGCACCGGCAGCCTGGAGCGTATCGAACGCGGCAGCGGCGGCACCCGTGGGGTGGCGCACAAACGCATCCTGGTGGTCGACGATTCACTGACCGTGCGCGAGCTGCAGCGCAAGCTGCTCAGCCACCGTGGCTACGACGTGGCGGTAGCGGTAGACGGCATGGACGGCTGGAACGCCTTGCGCAGTGAAGACTTCGATTTGCTGATCACCGATATCGACATGCCCCGCATGGACGGTATCGAACTGGTCACCCTGGTGCGGCGCGACCAGCGCCTGCAAGGCTTGCCAGTGATGGTGGTGTCCTACAAAGACCGTGAGGAAGACCGGCGGCGTGGCCTGGATGCTGGGGCCGACTACTATTTGGCAAAGGCCAGTTTCCACGACGACGCGTTGCTGGATGCTGTGGTGGAACTGATCGGAGGGGCTCAGGGATGAAGATCGCCATCGTCAATGACATGCCCATGGCGGTCGAGGCCCTACGCCGCGCAGTCGCCCTTGAGCCCGCGCACGAGCTGGTGTGGGTCGCCAGCAATGGCGCCGAGGCAGTGCAGCGTTGTACCGAGCAGCTTCCGGACCTGATCCTCATGGACCTGATCATGCCGGTGATGGACGGCGTGGAGGCGACCCGGCGGATCATGGCCGAAACCCCATGTGCCATCGTCGTCGTCACGGTCGACCGCAAGCAGAACGTGCACCGGGTGTTCGAGGCCATGGGCCATGGCGCGCTCGATGTGGTGGACACCCCAGCGCTGGGCGCGGGTGATCCCCGCGAAGCGGCGGCCCCGCTGCTGCGCAAGATCCTCAATATCGGCTGGCTGATTGGCCAGCAGCGTGCACCGGTTGCGCGCCCGGTTGAGCTGCCGCTGCGCGAAGCTTCACAGCGTCGCGGCCTGGTGGCGATTGGTTCGTCGGCCGGTGGCCCGGCAGCCCTGGAGGTGTTGCTCAAAGGCTTGCCGCCGGCGTTTCCGGCGGCCATCGTGCTGGTCCAGCATGTGGACCAGGTATTTGCCGCAGGCATGGCCGAGTGGCTCGGCACCGCCGCCAAACGGGAGGTGCGGCTGGCCCGTGAAGGCGAGCCGCCGCAGCCGGGCGTGGTGCTGCTGGCCGGCACCAATCACCATATCCGCCTGCTAAAGAACGGCCAACTGGCCTACACTGCCGAGCCGGTGAATGAAATCTACCGGCCGTCGATCAATGTGTTTTTCGAGAGCGTGGCCCAACACTGGCACGGCGATGCGGTGGGGGTATTGCTCACCGGCATGGGCCGCGACGGTGCCCAAGGCCTGAAGCTGATGCGTCAGCAGGGTTTCCTGACCATTGCCCAGGACCAGGCCACCAGTGCGGTGTACGGCATGCCCAAGGCCGCCGCAGCCATTGATGCTGCCGTGGAAATTCGCCCGCTGGACCACATCGCCGGGCGCTTGACGGAAATTTTTGGAAAATGACGACACGTATTGAATCACGCCGCCACGCCGGTAGTGATCGGGTGACCATGTATGGATGATTTACCGATCGAAGGTTTCGCGACCACCAACGAAAACGCGGCGATGGTACTGCTGGTTGACGATCAGGCCATGATCGGCGAGGCCGTGAGGCGAGGGTTGGCCAACCAGGACAACATCGACTTCCACTTCTGTGCCGACCCCCACCAGGCGGTTGCCCAGGCCATGCGCATCAAGCCCACGGTCATCCTTCAGGACCTGATCATGCCGGGCCTGGATGGCTTGACCCTGGTGCGTGAGTACCGCAACAACCCGGCGACCCAGGACATTCCGATCATCGTGCTCTCCACCAAGGAAGACCCTCTGGTCAAGAGTGCGGCGTTTGCGGCCGGGGCCAATGATTACCTGGTCAAGCTGCCGGACACCATCGAACTGGTGGCGCGCATTCGCTACCACTCGCGTTCCTACCTGACCCTGCTGCAGCGCGACGAGGCCTACCGCGCCCTGCGCGTCAGCCAGCAGCAGCTGCTGGATTCAAACCTGATGCTGCAGCGGCTGATGAACTCCGATGGCCTGACCGGGCTGTCCAACCGCCGGCACTTCGACGAATACCTGGAACTGGAGTGGCGCCGGGCCATGCGCGAGCAGCAACAACTGTCGCTGCTGATGATCGACGTGGACTACTTCAAGGCCTTCAACGACAGCTTCGGCCACCTGGCCGGTGACGAGGCGCTGCGCCAGGTGGCCGAGTCGATCCGCGGCTCGTGCTCGCGGCCCAGTGACCTGCCCGCGCGTTACGGCGGCGAGGAATTCGCCCTGGTGCTGCCCAACACCTCGCCTGGCGGGGCACGGCTGGTGGCCGAAAAGCTGCGCCAGACCGTGCATGGCCTGGGGATCCCGCACACTGCACCGGCGGCTGATGCGTTTCTGACCGTGAGCATCGGCCTGGCCACCCAGACCCCGAGTATCGGCAGCCATTGCCGGCAACTGATCTCGGCGGCCGACAAGGGCCTGTACCTGGCCAAGAATGGCGGGCGCAACCAGGTCGGCATTGCCTGACGCGCCGATAACAGCACCGGCCCTCGTGGTAGCTCATGTACAGGCTACCGCCCGGCGGGTCTGCCGCCCTGCGGCGGACTCGGTTATACTCGCAGGCTTTTCACCGAATTCGTGCGAGTAGCCAGCCCATGGAAATCCAACCGATCCTGAACACCATCAAGGACCTCACCGAGCGTTCCCAGTCAATTCGGGGGTATCTTTGACTACGATCAAAAGCATGACCGCCTGATCGAAGTCAACCGCGAGCTGGAAGACCCCAACGTCTGGAACAAGCCCGAGTACGCGCAGGCCCTGGGCCGCGAGCGTGCCATGCTGGCACAGGTGGTCGAGACCCTGGACAAGCTGTCCAACGGCCTGGGCGACTGCCAGGACTTGCTCGACATGGCTGTCGAGGAAAATGACGAAGGCGCCGTCGGCGACGTCGTGACCGAGCTGGAGGGCCTGGAAGAAAACCTGGCTCAGCTTGAGTTCCGTCGCATGTTCAGCGGCGAAATGGACATGAACAACGCCTACCTGGATATCCAGGCCGGCTCTGGCGGTACCGAGGCGCAGGACTGGGCCAACATCCTGCTGCGCATGTACCTGCGCTGGGCCGACAAGCGTGGTTTCGACGCCACCATCATCGAACTGTCCGAAGGTGAAGTAGCCGGTATCAAGGGCGCCACCGTGCACATCAAGGGCGAGTACGCCTTTGGCTGGCTGCGCACCGAAATCGGCGTGCACCGCCTGGTGCGCAAGAGCCCGTTCGACTCCGGCGCCCGTCGCCACACCTCGTTCTCGGCGGTGTTCGTTTCGCCAGAAATCGACGACAAGGTCGAAATCGAGATCAATCCGTCCGACCTGCGCATCGACACCTACCGTTCCTCCGGTGCCGGTGGCCAGCACGTCAACACCACCGACTCGGCCGTACGTATCACCCACGTACCGACCAACACCGTGGTGGCGTGCCAGAACGAACGTTCGCAGCACGCCAACAAGGACACCGCCATGAAAATGCTGCGGGCCAAGTTGTACGAGCTGGAAATGCAAAAGCGCAACGCCGCCTCGCAGGCGTTGGAAGACAGCAAGTCGGACATCGGCTGGGGCCACCAGATCCGCTCCTACGTGCTGGATGACTCGCGTATCAAGGACCTGCGTACCGGCGTGGAACGCAGCGACTGCCAGAAGGTGCTGGACGGCGACCTCGACCAGTACCTGGAAGCAAGCCTGAAGCAGGGCCTGTAAGCCGTACTCCACCGCCGCGCCATCGGCTAACCGCCGCTGGCGCGTGCCCTGCCCGAAAAGGGCAACGAATACCTGATGGAAAAAATGACCAGATGAGCGACCTCAAGACCGAATCGCAAGACCTGCAACAGGAAGAGAATGCCCTGATCGCCCTGCGCAAGGAAAAACTTGCCGCCGAGCGTGCCAAGGGCAATGCCTTCCCCAATGACTTCCGTCGCGACAGCTACTGCAACGACCTGCAGAAGCAGTACGCGGACAAGACCAAGGAAGAGCTGGAAGCAGCTGCGATTCCGGTCAAGGTGGCGGGCCGCATCATGCTCAACCGTGGCTCGTTCATGGTGATCCAGGACATGACCGGCCGCATTCAGGTCTACGTCAACCGCAAGACCCTGCCGGAAGAAACCCTGGCCGCAGTCAAAACCTGGGACCTGGGCGACATCATCAGCGCCGAAGGCACCCTGGCCCGCTCTGGCAAAGGCGACCTGTACGTCGAAATGACCAACGTGCGCCTGCTGACCAAGTCGCTGCGCCCGCTGCCCGACAAGCACCACGGCCTGACCGATACCGAGCAGCGCTACCGCCAGCGCTACGTCGACCTGATGGTCAACGAAGAAACCCGCCACACCTTCCGTGTGCGCTCGCAGGTGATCTCGCACATTCGCAAGTTCCTCATCGAGCGTGACTTCCTCGAAGTCGAAACGCCCATGCTGCAAACCATCCCGGGTGGTGCTGCGGCCAAGCCGTTCGAAACCCACCACAACGCCCTGGACATGGCCATGTTCCTGCGCATTGCACCGGAGCTGTACCTCAAGCGGCTTGTCGTGGGCGGGTTCGAGAAGGTGTTCGAGATCAACCGCAACTTCCGTAACGAAGGTGTTTCGACCCGGCACAACCCGGAATTCACCATGCTCGAGTTCTACCAGGCCTACGCCGACTACCGCGACAACATGGACCTCACCGAGGAACTGTTCCGCGAGCTGGCGCAGCTGGTTCTGGGCAGCACCGACGTGCCGTACGGCGACAAGGTGTTCCACTTCGGCGAGCCGTTCGCCCGCCTGTCGGTGTTCGACTCGATCCTCAAGTACAACCCGGAGCTGACCGCTGCCGACCTGCAGGACGTCGACCGCGCCCGTGACATCGCCAAGAAGGCCGGTGCCAAGGTGCTGGGCCACGAAGGCCTGGGCAAGCTGCAGGTGATGATTTTCGAAGAGCTGGTCGAGCACAAGCTGGAGCAGCCCCACTTCATCACCGAGTATCCGTTCGAGGTGTCGCCGCTGGCCCGTCGCAACGACGACAACCCGGCCGTGACCGACCGTTTCGAGCTGTTCATCGGTGGCCGCGAAATCGCCAACGCCTATTCCGAGCTCAACGATGCCGAAGACCAGGCCGAGCGCTTCCTGGCCCAGGTGGCCGAGAAAGACGCCGGTGACGACGAAGCCATGCACTACGACGCCGACTTCGTTCGCGCGCTGGAGTACGGCATGCCGCCGACCGCGGGCGAAGGCATTGGTATCGACCGCCTGGTGATGCTGCTGACCAACTCGCCGTCGATCCGCGATGTGATCCTGTTCCCGCACATGCGCCCGCAGGCCTGAGTGAGCTGAACGAGCCGCCTTTTCAGGCGGCTTTTCTTTGCGAGCGGCAAGCCATAAGCGGCAAGCTACAAGAAACGGCAGTCCGCGTGCATTCCGCTTTTTCTGGTGGCTTGCCGCTTGTAGCTTGCCGCTTCTTCCGTGAGGTCCCCTATGACACCCGCCACCCCTCACCAGGGCGCCGCCGGCATCGCCACCGCCGTCGCCGAAAGCGTGCAATACCAAGGCCGCAAAGCTGCCCGCCAAGGCAGCGAACAGCGTCGCCAGCAGATTCTCGATGCCGCCATGCGCATCGTCGTGCGCGATGGCGTTCGCGGCGTGCGTCACCGGGCGGTGGCTGCCGAGGCCGGCGTGCCTTTATCGGCCACCACCTACTATTTCAAGGACATCGAAGACCTGCTCACCGATACCTTCGCCCAGTACGTCGAACGCAGCGCCGCCTACATGGCCAAACTGTGGGCCAACACCGAGGTGGTGCTGCGCCAATTGCTGGCCCAAGGGGATGGCAGCCCGCAGGCGCGGGCACGGCTGGCTGACGAAGTGGCACGCATGACCGCCGACTACGTGCAGCGCCAACTGCTGAACCGCCGCGACTTCCTGATGGCCGAACAGGCGTTCCGCCAAGAGGCGCTGCTGTGCCCGCGCCTGGCGGAACTGGTCTGTGCGCACGAGCAGATCCTGCTGCACGGCACCCGTCAATTGCTGCAGGTGGTCGGCTCGCGGCAACCGGAACAGGACGCCCAAATGTTGACGGCGATTATCGAGCAGATGGAATATCAGGGCCTGCTCAAGGATGCCAATGCGCAAGCCGATGGGCAGATGCTCGCTATGCTTACCCGATACCTGCAACTGGTGCTGGCATCGGCCTGAGCGAGACCGACTTTTCAAGGAGAACCTGATGAAAGCCTGGCGTGTGGTGTTGTTGACTTTGTCATTCCTGCTGCTGGGCGGTTGTCTGGTGACCTTCCATGAGCCATTGCCCAGCAATCAGGCCGCGCCCAAGGCCTTGCTCGGCAAGTGGAGCAGCAAGGACGCCTGGGGTGAGCCGTTGAAGCTCACCATCACCCGCAGCAGTGGCAATGCCTACAAGGCGGTCGCCACGGCCAAAGGCAAGGCACCGGAAGCCTACATGTTCACGGTGTCGCGCCACGGTAACCGCTGGTACCTGTCGGCCGGTGTGCCCAAGCGCCTGGGCGGCAATTTCCTGATTGGCGGCTTCGATATCGTCGATGGCAAGGAACTGGTGCTGTACAACCTGGATGTCGAGCAGGTGCAGCAGGCAGTGGACAAACAGGAACTGACCGGGCGCAGTACCGAGGTGCCGGAAGGCAACGGCGATGGTGTGTTGATCGATAGCCCGTCGGCGCGGGTGCTGGCGTACCTGGACGACCCGGCCAACTCGGACCTGTTCGTTGAAGTGGCCCGGTTCCAGCGGTCCGGCAAATGACCGTGCTGGCTTCATCGCCGGCAAGCCAGCTCCCACAGGTACAGCACAGGGCTCCAAGGCAGTGATAAACCTGTGGGAGCTGGCTTGCCGGCGATGAGGCCGGTACAGGTTTTCTGTACTAGAAAGGAGTCCCCGGTGGACGAATACCAGCAGACCATCCGCGCCCTGTCCGACCGCATCGTCGCGGCGCAAACACCGATTCGGGTGCTGGATGCGGTGAAGTGGGACGACAGCATTCGGCAGGGCTTCCTGCAAGGCAAGGGCAAGGAGCCGCCAGCGGTCGACCGCGCCTATTACCAGTCGCGGCCCCTGTCGTTCGACTCCAGCGCCGTCAAGGCCGAGTTCCAGGGGATCGAGCGCGACATCATTCGCCAGCTAGGCCAGTTCAACCCCGTTGGGCAGATCATGAAGCGCATGTGCCGCGAGTACCGCATGGTTGTGCGCATGCTCGAAGCCCGTGGCACCGAGGAGTTCGGCCTGATCTCCCAGGAGTTGTATGGCGCCGCTTCCGACGCCTTTCATGCCGGTGACCCGACCTTGGCCGACCTCGGCCTGATGCTGTCGGACTACCTGAACAACATCGATGGCCGCGGCGACCTGAAGGACGAACCGAAGAACCTGACCGCCAAAGAGGCTGTCGATACCCTACAGCGGCGCCTGAACACGGTGTTCGGTGAAGCCGAAGGCACCATCCGTGTGTTCGAGTCCGACGGCATTGTCGCTGACGCCGCCGCCGGTGCCGACTACATCAAAGTGCGCGCCGATGCCATGTTCAATGCCCGTGACGTGCGGGCGCTGGAAGTGCACGAAGGGCTGGTGCACGTCGGCACCACGCTCAATGGCCTGAACCAGCCGATCTGCACCTTCCTGGCCAAGGGCCCGCCCTCGTCGACGGTGACCCAGGAAGGCCTGGCCATCCTCATGGAGGTGATTGCCTTTGCCTCCTACCCCAGCCGCCTGCGCAAGCTCACCAACCGCACCCGTGCCATCCACATGGTCGAGGAGGGCGCCGACTTCATGCAGGTGTACGGCTTCTTCCGCGAGCAGGGCTTCGAGATGGGGCAAAGCTACAGCAACGCCAGCCGGGTATTCCGCGGCTCGGTGCCCAACGGCCTGCCATTTACCAAGGACTTGTCCTACCTCAAGGGCTTCATCATGGTTTACAACTACATTCAGTTGGCTGTGAAGAAGGGCAAGCTCGAGCAGATACCGCTGCTGTTCTGTGGCAAGACCACCCTGGAAGACATGCGCACTTTGCGTCAACTGGTCGAGGAGGGGCTGGTCGAGCCGCCCAAGTACTTGCCCGAACAGTTCCGTGACCTCAACGCGCTGTCGGCCTGGATGTGCTTCTCCAACTTCCTCAACCACCTGAGCCTGGATCGCATTGAAGCCGACTACGCGAATATTCTCTAAGTCCTGCCGCCCGCTGCTGCTGGGGCTGGTGCTGCTGTCCCTGGCCGGCTGCAGCAGCCTGCTGTTCTACCCCGAGCGCGGGCAGGCGTTCACCCCTGAACGGGCCAAGCTGGCGTACCGTGATGTCACCCTGACCACTGCCGATGGCGTTCGTCTGAACGGCTGGTGGCTGCCGGCCAAGCCGGGTGTGGAGGTCAAGGGTACGGTGCTGCACCTGCACGGCAACGGCGGCAACCTGCCCGGGCACCTGGGTGGTAGCTACTGGCTGCCGGAGCAGGGTTATCAGGTGCTGATGGTCGACTACCGCGGCTATGGCCTGTCTGAGGGCAAACCCAGCCTGCCAGAGGTATACCAGGACATCGCCGCGGCCATGGCCTGGCTGGACCAGGCGCCCGAGGCCAAGGGCAAGCCGCTGGTGTTGCTGGGGCAGAGCCTGGGCGGCGCCATGGCGATTCATTACCTGGCAGGCCACCCGGAGCAGCGCCAGCGCTTCGCTGCCCTGGTTTTCGACGGGGTGCCGGCCAGCTACCGGGCGGTGGGGCGCTATGCCCTCAGTACCTCGTGGATGACCTGGCCATTGCAGGTGCCACTGTCGTGGCTGGTGCCCGACGGCGACAGCGCGATCCGCTCGATCGAGCAACTGCGCAGCCCGCCCAAGCTGTTCTTCCAGAGCATCGATGACGACCTGGTGCCGCTGGAAAACGGTATCCGCCTGTATCAGCACGCGCCACCGCCACGGGTGCTGCAACTGACCCGAGGTGGCCATGTGCAGACCTTCGCCGACCCTACATGGCGCCAGGTGATGTTGCGCTTCCTCGATGACCCTAGCCATTTCAACGGCCTGCGGCGGCTCGCCGAAGTGCCGGATTACCCTGACGAGAAGAACAGCCAATGAGTGAAGAACGCAACGCCATCCCGCTGATCCTGACGGGTGTGGGCAGCATCATCGTGACGGTGGGCGCCTTGTGGTACTACGGCTACCTGCATTTCGCCAAACCCGAGGATGCCCTGTTGCTGCAGGATTACACCATGCTCAAGACCGTCCCCGGCGAGGATTACAAGGTTTCGCTGGACCCGGCACCGCAAGTGGCGCAGTGCTTGGACGGGGTATTGGTGCTGTTCGATACCCAGCAGAAAGGCCTGACGGGCGTGCTGGTGGACAACCGCAAGCGTGCAGTGCGCTGCATGGGTGAGGAAACGCCGCAGCGGATACAGTGAGCGGCAGCGAAGCAAAAAAAAGCCCCGCGTCGATCGCGGGGCTTTCTCTGTCAGCCAGCCAGTATTACTGCTTGGCCTGGCTCATGGAGCGTGGCTGCACCGGCTGGTTGTCGTTGGAGATGGTCACCTCCACACGACGGTTCTGTGCACGCCCGGAATTGCTGGAGTTGTCCGCAACCGGGTACTCCTTGCCGTAGCCTTGGGCCACGATGCGCGCTGGGTCTACGCCGGCGCGCACCAGGGCCATGCGTACGCTGTTGGCGCGGCGCTCGGACAGGCTCTGGTTGTAGCTGGCCGAGCCGACGCTGTCGGTGTAGCCCTCTACGATCACCTTGCGCTCAGGGTTTTCCTGAAGGAACTGGGCCAGTTTGGTGATGTTCGGGTAGGCGTTGCTTTTCAGCTCGGCCTTGTTGAAGTCGAACAGCACGTCACCGAAGGTCACCAGCGTACCGCGGTCGGTCTGCTTGGCGTTCAGGCTGTTCTGCAGCTTGGCGATCTGGGCATCGCGGGCATCCAGCTTGGCCTGGGCACGCTGGGCGGCTGCGTTCTTAAGCTCACCCTCGGCAGTACGCAGGGCAATGGTCTGCTTGGCCACTTCGACGCGCTGGTTGGTCAGGTAGGCCAACTGGTCGACTTTCTTCTCGTCTTCACGGTCCATGTAGGCCTTGTCGGCCTTGTTCAGCCAATCCTGGGCATCCTTGGTTTCCAGCGCGGCGACTTTGCTCGCCTGTGGATCGCTCTGCAGGGCCGAGAAGTTGGTGCGCGCGGCTTCCAGGTTGGCGTTAGGGTCGTGCGAGCACGCAGCAAGACCGACGCTCAGGGCCAGCAGGGCGGGAATCATGACGTAATTGCGCATAGTGTTCATCCTTTGATCGTGTGCGAAGGCTAAGGTTGGCGGGGCAGGGCTCACTGAGCGCTGCGCAGGCCTTCCTCACGTACGTCCTGAACGCCCTGGCGGGCATCCTGCACGGCCTTCTGAGCCTTGGCCGCCTGGGCCTTGCGTTCGGCCAGGCGTGCGTCCCATTCGGCCTGTTCGGCCAGGCGCTTGGCTTCGTCGTACTTCTTGTCGTGCATGGCGATTTCAGCCTGCTTGAACTTGTCTTGCGCGGCTTTCATTTCCACGGCGGCGAACTCGGTGCCGCCAGCGCTGACAGCGGAATTCACGGCGGACTGGGTAACCGCATATTGCTCGGTAGGCGGGTTGCCCGCACAGCCGGCCAGGACCAGGCTACTGCCCAGGGCCAGCGCGGCCAGCTTGAACCCGCGCACATGAGTGGATGACGGTTTGCTAGTGCGGGTTTTCATGGTGGTCAGCTCCATTGGATCACTCCTGATAACGATGTCCGTAGCAGTCCATCGCTCATTCCCTGACAAGTCCGCGCGCTTGGAATCAACGGTGCACAACGGCAGGTGTGCAGGGTTTTAGCGTGATGGCTATTAGCTGTGACTGAGTGTTTTTTTGGATAGTTCCGAAAAATTTCTGACTCGGTGGAGGGTTTTTGCCAAGTGCCCGAGGCAATTGCAGCGGGCGGGGGGGCGCGGTGACGTGTTCGTCACGGCGCATGTAGTGCCTGGAATCAGGCGCCGCGCGCGCGGCGCTCGATCACACAAGGCTGCGCAAGGCCTACGCCCCTGCGTCCTCGCTGTCGCCGGTGGTAAGGCTGTGCAGATGCTGCTTCGACAGCGACAAAAACCGCGGTGTCGGCCCCACATCTTCATACATCGGGTCACCTTCTTCATCGGTGGCGATGACCTGGCGACCGGGCACATAGGGAAAACTGGCTTCCACTTCTTCAAGCGCGGCCGCGACCAGTTCGCCGAGCAGTTCCTCGGCGGTACGTTTGGGGTACATGTCGATCAGCGCGGCCAGGCGCGCTTCGGACTCCAGGTCCAGATGCAGGACATGGCCGGTACGGCTCAAGGTGCCGGCGGCATTCTGTTCCCAGTGCTGGGCGAGTTCACGGATTTTCATGATGACCTCTGGTTACGCCTCGAAGGCTGCATGGCATGGGAGTGCTCAACCTTCACTTTAGTTTGCTTTGGCCGATCCCTGCTTGCCATCGCTGCTTGGCTGGGGGCACTCTTGGGTGAATGTCACCGCCCCAATGTGGGAGCGGGCATACCCGCGAACACCGGCGCAGCCGGTGCCAGCCACCGCGTTGGATTTTTCGCGGGCATGCCCGCCCCCACAGGAAGGGCGTGGAGCCTGGAAGGGATGCAACGGAGAGAGGGGCCAATGACCGATATCGATGTGCGCTTGCGTGAAGATGTGCATGTGTTGGGTGAACTGCTGGGCGAGACCATCCGCCAACAGCATGGCGATGCATTCCTGCAGAAGATCGAAGCCATTCGCCACAGCGCCAAGGCCGACCGTCGCGGCCCCGGGGAGCAACTGAGTTCGACCCTGGCAGACCTTGCCGAGGAAGACCTGCTACCCGTGGCCAGGGCCTTCAACCAGTTTCTCAACCTGGCCAACATGGCCGAGCAGTACCAGTTGATCCGCCGACGCGATGCCGACCAGCCCGAGCCGTTCGAAGCGCGGGTGCTGCCCGAGTTGCTGGCGCGGCTGAAGCAGGCCGGGCACAGCAATGATGCCCTGGCCCGGCAGCTGGCGAAGCTGGATATCCAGCTGGTGCTCACCGCGCACCCCACCGAAGTGGCGCGGCGCACGCTCATTCAAAAGTACGATGCCATCGCCGGCCAACTGGCTGCCCAGGACCACCGCGACCTGACCCCGGCAGAGCGCGAGCACGTGCGCGAACGCCTGCGCCGGTTGATCGCCGAGGCCTGGCACACCGAGGAAATCCGGCGCACCCGGCCGACCCCGGTCGATGAGGCCAAGTGGGGCTTCGCCGTGATCGAGCATTCGTTATGGCACGCTATCCCCAGCCACCTGCGCAAGGTCGACAAGGCCTTGTTGGACGCTACCGGGCTGCGCCTGCCGCTGGAGGCCGCCCCTATCCGCTTTGCCTCGTGGATGGGCGGGGACCGCGACGGCAACCCCAACGTGACCGCCGTGGTGACCCGCGAGGTGCTGCTGCTGGCCCGCTGGATGGCTGCCGACCTGTTCCTGCGCGACATCGATGCGTTGGCCGCCGAGTTGTCCATGCAGCAGGCCAACGCCGCCCTGCGCCAGCAGGCCGGCGACAGCGCTGAACCCTACCGGGCGGTGCTCAAGCAGTTGCGCGACCGCTTGCGCGCAACGCGTGCCTGGGCGCACTCGGCATTGAACAGCAGCCAGCCGCCCAGCGCCGAGGTGCTGGTCGACAATCGTGACCTGATTGCCCCACTGGAACTGTGCTACCAGTCCCTGCATCAGTGCGGCATGGGCGTTATCGCCGAGGGGCCGCTGCTGGACTGCTTGCGCCGCGCGGTCACATTCGGCCTGTTCCTTGGCCGGCTCGACGTGCGCCAGGACGCGGCCCGGCACCGTGACGCCCTGACCGAAATCACCGATTACCTGGGCCTGGGCCGCTACGCCGACTGGGATGAAGAGCAGCGCATCGAATTCCTCCAGGCCGAGCTGAAAAACCGCCGGCCGCTGCTGCCGGCACACTTCAAGCCGCAGGCGGATACGGCCGAGGTGCTGGCCACGTGCCGCGTAGTGGCGGGTGCACCTGCTGCCTCGTTGGGCTCTTACGTCATCTCCATGGCCGGGGCTGCCTCGGATGTGTTGGCGGTACAACTGCTGCTCAAGGAAGCTGGCCTGACCCGGCCGATGCGCGTGGTGCCATTGTTCGAAACCCTCGCCGACCTGGACAACGCCGGGCCGGTGATGCAGCGCCTGCTGGGCCTGCCAGGTTACCGTGCAGGGCTGCGCGGCCCGCAGGAGGTCATGATCGGCTACTCCGACTCCGCCAAGGACGCCGGGACCACGGCAGCGGCCTGGGCGCAGTACCGTGCCCAGGAAAACCTGGTGCGTATCTGTGCCGAGCATCAGGTCGAACTGCTGCTGTTCCATGGCCGCGGCGGCACTGTGGGCCGTGGCGGTGGGCCTGCCCATGCGGCGATCCTGTCGCAGCCACCGGGCTCGGTGGCCGGGCGTTTCCGTACCACCGAGCAGGGCGAGATGATCCGCTTCAAGTTCGGTTTGCCGGGCATTGCCGAGCAAAATCTCAACCTGTACCTGGCTGCCGTACTCGAAGCCACGCTGTTGCCACCGCCGCCGCCGCAGCCGGCCTGGCGCGAAGTCATGGACCAGCTGGCCGCCGATGGCGTCAAGGCGTACCGCAGTGTGGTGCGGGACAACCCGGACTTCGTCGAGTATTTCCGCCAGTCGACGCCGGAACAGGAACTGGGGCGCCTGCCACTGGGCAGCCGCCCGGCGAAACGCCGCGCCGGTGGCATCGAAAGCCTGCGGGCCATCCCATGGATCTTCGGCTGGACCCAGACGCGGCTGATGCTGCCGGCCTGGTTGGGCTGGGAAACCGCGCTGAGCAATGCCTTGGCGCGTGGCCAAGGCGAACTGCTGGCGCAGATGCGCGAACACTGGCCGTTCTTCCGCACACGGATCGACATGCTGGAAATGGTACTGGCCAAGGCGGATGCGCAAATTGCCGAGGCCTACGACGAACGTCTGGTGCAACCGCAGTTGCTGCCTTTGGGGGCGCACCTGCGCGACCTATTGTCGCAGTCGTGCCAGATAGTGCTTGGCCTTACCGGGCAGCCGGTGCTACTCGCGCACAGCCCCGAGACACTGGAATTCATCAGCTTGCGTAACACCTACCTGGACCCGCTGCACCGCCTGCAGGCCGAATTGCTGGCGCGCTCGCGCAGCCGCGAAGCCGCTCTGGACAGCCCATTGGAGCAGGCCTTGCTGGTAACGGTGGCGGGCATCGCCGCCGGCTTGCGCAACACCGGTTGAGCGCAGGGCCGGGTGCGGCAGTCGGCATGCCGTAACGGCTGTACGGCAGCAGCGAAAGGGTGGTTGCGCCGGGCGCAACCACCTGCCTGCTTGGTCGCAAGTGGCGCATTCCTGCAACTTTGGGACGCTTGTCTGGCTGCCGGGCGCTGTGTATCTTGAGCAGCCCTCTGACCGAATTATGGTCATACCCGATTTTCCGGACTTGGCCCTGGTCGCCGAATCCATTGAAGTTCATAAAAAAATTTGAGGAGCACAAGATGCGCGTTATTCTGCTGGGAGCTCCCGGGGCCGGTAAAGGTACTCAGGCAAAGTTCATCACCGAAAAGTTCGGTATCCCCCAAATTTCCACCGGTGACATGCTGCGTGCTGCCGTCAAGGCCGGCACCCCGCTGGGCCTGGAACTTAAGAAAGTCATGGATGCCGGCCAGCTGGTGTCCGACGAGCTGATCATCAGCCTGGTCAAGGAGCGCATCGCCCAGCCGGATTGCGCCAACGGCTGCCTGTTCGACGGCTTCCCACGGACCATTCCACAGGCCGAAGCCATGGTTGCGGCCGGTGTCGATATCGACGCCGTGGTTGAAATTGCCGTCGACGATGAAGAAATCGTGGGTCGCATGGCAGGTCGCCGTGTGCACCTGGCCTCGGGCCGTACCTACCACATTCAGTACAACCCGCCGAAAGTGGAAGGCAAGGACGACGTCACTGGCGAAGACCTGATCCAGCGCGACGACGACAAGGAAGAAACCGTTCGCCATCGCCTGTCGGTCTACCACAGCCAGACCAAGCCGCTGGTGGACTTCTACCAGAAGCTGTCGGCGGCCAATGCTGGCAAGCCGAAGTACAGCCACATCGAAGGCGTAGGCTCGGTTGAAGCCATCACTGCCAAGGTCCTGGCAGCTCTGAGCTGATCTAGCACCTGGCGCACGGTCCGCTTTTTGTGGGGGCGGCCTTGCGTCGCGAAAGGGCTGCACAGCAGCCCCATCAATTTTTTGCCACGTCGCTGACACCCTGGGGCCGCTTTGCGGCCCTTTCGCGACGCAAGGCCGCTCCCACAGGGGCCATACAGCGGCCCCTTGGGGACACAACGGCGCAGCTGCTCTATAATGCCGCACTTTTTCTTCGCACCTGGATACCCGTTCGATGACCACCCTGTTGGCCCTGGATACCGCCACCGAAGCCTGTTCCGTTGCGCTGCTGCATGACGGCAAGGTAACCAGCCATTACGAGGTGATCCCGCGCATGCATGCCCAGAAGCTGCTGCCGATGATCAAGCAGTTGCTGGCCGATTCCGGTGTGGCACTGAATGCGCTCGATGCCATCGCCTTTGGCCGGGGCCCGGGTGCGTTCACCGGTGTGCGTATCGCCATCGGTGTGGTCCAAGGGCTGGCGTTCGCCCTCGAGCGCCCGGTGCTGCCGGTCTCCAACCTTGCCGCGCTGGCCCAGGGCGCGTTGCGCAAACAGGGCGTGCAGCAGGTCGCCGCGGCCATCGATGCGCGTATGGACGAGGTGTACTGGGGGTGCTACCAGGCCACGGCAGGGGAAATGCGCCTGGTCGGCAGGGAGGCCGTGTTGCCGCCCGAGCAGGTGGCGCTGCCGTTAGAGAGCACCGGTGCCTGGTTCGGTGCCGGCACGGGTTGGGGTTATGCCGAACGCCTGGCAGTGAAAGTCGCGGCCAGCGATGCCCAGGCCCTGCCCAGCGCTGTGGACGTACTGGCCCTGGCCGGTTTTGCCTGGGCGCGTGGCGAGGCAGTTACCGCCGAACAGGCGCAGCCGGTGTATCTGCGCGACAATGTAGCTACCCCGAAGCAGCAATAGCTGCTGTCCGTCGGTTATTGCCGATCACACTAAAACCTTTTTCGCATTCTGTGGTCAAGTTATCAATGAAGCATTAGCGACGGAGCTCTGATGCTGCTAAATTGCCATCATTGATCCCGAGTGCTCATGCCATGCGTATCGACGGTTTCTCATCGCAGTACCCGATCAAGCGCACGCCGCGCAAGGCAGCGGTGCGTGAGGATGCGGTCGATGATGCTGAGGTCGTCGATGACCTTGAAGCCGCGCCACCCGAGCCTGCCGCGCGCCGCCTTGGCGCTGGCCTGCCAGCCCGCCAGCAGGACATGGTATTCCCTCGCGCCCGTGACCGGCGTACCGCCAATGCCTTGGCCAGTTACCTGAGCACCGCCGGTTTTACCGACTGGGACATGGAAGTACTAGGGCTCGACCTGTACATTTGATGGATGAGTCCATCAGCACTGCCTTACTTTCTCGGTTGCCCGTCATGGAGTGAAAACGCCTGGCGCGACTACCTGTACCCCGCCGACGCCAGCAGCGGCCAGATGCTGGGTTTCTACAGCCAGGTGTTCAACGCGGTAGAGGGCAACACCACCTTCTACGCCCGGCCTGCTCCTGGCACCCTTGCCCGCTGGGCACAGGTAATGCCCGAGCATTTCCGGTTCACGGCCAAGTTCCCCCGCGACATCAGCCACGCCGGTGACCTGCGCGACCAGCTGGAGCCTGCCTTCGATTTCACCCGGTTGATGGCGTCATTGGGCAGGCGAGTGTCCCCCTACTGGTTGCAATTGCCGGCCCAGTTCGGCCCTGCGCGCCTGGGCGAGCTGTGCCATTTTCTGGATGAGCTGGCGGTGCCCGTGGCAGTTGAAGTGCGTAACCAGGCGTTTTTCGCCAAGGGTGAAGAAGAGCGCATGCTCAACCGGGTGCTGCACGAGCGCGGCGTCGAGCGTATCTGCCTGGACCCGCGCGCGCTGTTCAGCTGCACTTCGCGTGACCCTGCCGTGCTGCATGCGCAGTCGAAAAAGCCCAAGGTGCCGCCGCGCCCGGCCGCCTTTACCCAACACCCGCAGGTACGCTTCATCGGCCACCCGGAACTGCAAGCCAACGACGTGTTTCTCACCCCGTGGGTAGACAAGGTGGCCAGCTGGATCGAAGAAGGCCGCAGCCCCTATATCTTCCTGCATACCTCGGACAACCGCCTGGCGGCGGCACTTGCCCGGCATTTTCACCAGCGCCTGATGCTGCGTTTGCCGGGCCTTGCCGCGCTGCCGGAATTGCCGCGCGCACCCGAGGTCGAACAGCTGGGGCTACTGTGACCCTTCCCTGACTGCCGGAGGTTCTACCATGGATGTGCAAACCCTGCGAGCCGAAGCCTTCAAGGCCTTGCACCAGCGTGACGGTGCATTCGTCATCCCCAACCCGTGGGATGCCGGGTCGGCCAGGCTGTTGGCGAGCCTGGGCTTTGAAGCGCTGGCCACGACCAGCGCCGGCCTGGCCTTCAGCCTGGGCCGCCCGGATGCCGAGGGGGCCCTGAGCCTGGACGACACATTGGACAACGCCGGTGAAATCGTCGACGCCACCGCGTTGCCGGTGGCCGCCGACCTGGAAAACGGCTTCGGCGACCTGCCCGAGGACTGCGCGCAGACCATTCTGCGTGCCGCCGAGGTTGGGCTGGTGGGTGGGTCTATCGAAGACGCCAGCGGCCGCCATGATGCGCCCATCTATGATATCGGCCTGGCGGTGGAGCGTGTACGCGCCGCAGTGCAGGCTGCCCGGAGCCTGCCGTTCCCGTTCACCCTGTGCGCCCGTGCAGAAAACCTGCTGCACGGGCGCATGGACCTGGACGACACCATCCTGCGCCTTCAGGCCTACGCCGAAGCGGGGGCCGATGTGCTGTATGCGCCTGGCCTGCGAACGGTGGAGGAAGTACGCGCGGTGGTGCAGGCCGTGGCCCCGCGGCCGGTGAACGTGCTGATGGGCATGGCCGGCGTGGCGTTGAGCGTCAACCAGTTGCAGGACCTTGGCGTGCGCCGCATCAGCCTTGGCTCGTCGCTGGCCCGCGCGGCCCTGGGTGCGTTGCAGCGGGCCGCACTGGAAGTCCATGACCAGGGCACCTTCGGCTACGCAGACCAGGCTTTGCCGTTCGCTCAGCTCAACGACCTGTTCCACCGTTGATGCGGGCCCTGACGCTGCTGGCCGGCCTGCTGTTGTTGGCCGTGCTTGCCTGGCAACTGGGCTGGCGCCTGCCCGCGCCGTGGAACCCCTGGGCGCCGTTGGATGTGCGCCAACCACCCAATTGGCTGACCCCCTACAAGCTGGCGCGGCTGCGGGATGACCCCGCGCTGTGCCGCCAGGCACTGGCCACCAGCCAACTGCGCTACCGGTCACAGGCCGACAGCCCGGCCTCGGCCAACTGCCCGCTGGAAAATGTGTGGCGTATCGAAGCCGGCAAGGCGCGCCTGAGCAGCAGCTTTCTGGCCACCTGCCCACTGGCGGTGGCGTATGCGCTGTTCGAACACCACGCCTTGCAGCCTGTCGCGCAGCGGGTGTTGGGCCAGCCGGTGACCCAGGTCGACCATGTGGGCAGCTTTGCCTGCCGCAACGTCTACCACCGCAAGCAGGGCCGCCTGAGCCAGCATGCGACGGCCAACGCACTGGACATCAGCGGCTTTCGCCTGCAGGACGGTCAGCGCATCGTCCTGGCGCGTGACTGGCAGGCGGGTGGGGCCAAGGCGCAATTCCTGCGCGAGGTGCAGCAGGCTGCCTGCCAAAGCTTCAGCACTGTGTTGGGGCCCGACTACAATGCCGCGCACCACAATCACTTCCACCTGGACATGGGCCGCTGGCAGGTCTGCCGCTAAGGTCAGGCGTAGGCGCGCACGTTGTTCAGCACCACCGGGCGCGCCCAGTGGAGGTCGAATGCCAGGTCGGTCTGCTGCTTGCTCAGCGTGGCATCGTCGAACGGTTCGGCGGCGGGTGGCAACAAGTCGCTTTCCAGTTCGGCGATGGGCAGGAACAGCGGGCGTGGGCTAGGGCCCGGTCCGGGCTCGGGCAGCGTCTGACCCTGGCTCATCACCACCGGGCGCAGCCAGCTGTTGTTGATGTCGAGCTGGCGCTGCTGTTCGATCAGTTCCATGGCGCTGAAAGGCTCGGGGGCCGGCGGCAAGAGGCTGGCTTCCAGCTCGGCCTTGGGTAGAAACAGCGGCTCGGGTGGGACTACGCGGGTATCCTGCACCGGGCAGGCGCGCTGCGCGTCGATCATGGCCAGCGCGCGGGCGCCGCCGATCGGTTCGCCGCTGTCCTGGTCATACTTCACGAACGACTGGCTGATGCTGTCTACCGGCTCTTCCTGGCGCTCGGCCATGGCCCGAGCGAAAAAATCCTGCCACAGGTGGCTGACGCCCCCGAGTGCCTGGGTGTTGTGCTGACTGTAGTTGCCGACAGGCGACAAATAGGTCAAGCCGATGGGAAGAGTATCTGACATGGCAGTCGCGCGCGTTGTGCTCTGGCAGAATAGCGGGATATTGCCTGTATCGGCCGTGGCGGCCGATACCTTAACGGCGGGGTTCAATTTCTAGGTGTTGAAGATGGAAGAGCAGGGCACAGGTATCCGGGTCGAGGCGCTAACGGCCGAATTCGCAGGGCAGGCCGCTGCATGGGCCGAGCGCCTGGCGCTGCCGTTGCAGGACGATGATGCCGGATTTGCCGTGCAGGTGGGCGTTGATGGTTTGCAGATCCAGCAATTGGGCCCGCAGGCACCGGGGCCGGTGCGGGTGGACTTTGTCGAAGGCCAGGCCGCGCACCGGCGCCAGTTTGGCGGCGGCAACGGGCAGATGATCGCCAAGGCCGTGGGCATCGCCCAAGGCGTTCGACCGCAGGTGCTGGATGCCACGGCGGGGCTTGGCAAAGATGCGTTTGTGCTGGCCAGCCTGGGCTGCCAGATGACCCTGATCGAACGCCAGCCGCTGATTGCCGCGCTGCTGGAAGATGGTCTGGCGCGGGCGCGCTCGGATGACGTGGTGGGCCCGATTGTCGGGCGCATGCGCCTGCTGACCGGCAACGCCATCGAGCGTATGCGCAATTGGGAAGGCGAGGCGCCGCAAGTCATCTATCTCGACCCGATGTTCCCGCACCGCGACAAGAGCGCACTGGTGAAAAAGGAGATGCGCGTGTTCCGGCCCTTGGTGGGGGACGACCTGGATGCCCCGGCCCTGCTCGAAGCAGCCCTGGCGCTGGCCAGCCACCGGGTGGTGGTGAAGCGGCCGCGCAAGGCGCCGATCATCGACGGGCCGAAGCCGAGCCATAGCCTGGAGGGTAAGTCGAGCCGGTATGACATCTACCCGAAAAAGGCCCTGAAGCCCTGAGCTGCCCCAACCGGTCCGGCTAACACGGTCATTGTAGGAGCGGCTTTAGCCGTGAACATCGGCAACGCCGGTGCCAATCACCGCGTTGCCTTCTTCGCGGGTAAACCCGCTCCTACAATGACCTATTATTTTTGCCAGTAGTCATTTGTTGACTAAGGGCGCGACCATAACGGACATTCAAACCTGACTGAGGGTAATGTTCATGTCGCCTGCTCCCTATACCCGTGAAGCTGGCCGCCAGCTTTTTTACTGTAACGGCAAGATCGCTACTGAGTTGAATGGCGACGCCCGCTGGCGTTTGCTTCAGGCTGATGGTCTGGTGCTGGCTCAGCAAAATCACCGATCCTCGGGCTTGCCCAGCATGCTGGCGGCATGCGACCAGCAGCGCTCGGTCTTGTCCATTTATGAGAGGAAACGCCAGGAGGCACAGGCTTACTCGCCCTATGGGCATCATATTCAGGGCAGCGGTTTGCCGTCGTTGCTTGCCTTCAATGGCGAGCGGCCGGACGCGATCACGGGGCGTTATCATCTGGGGAATGGCTACCGGCAGTTCAGCCCGGTCATGATGCGCTTTTGCAGCCCGGACAGTTGGAGCCCATTTGGGGCAGGTGGTTTCAATGCGTATGTGTATTGTGCGGGAGATCCCACCAACCGTACTGACCCGACCGGGCATTTCTGGGGGATTGGGACGTTCTTCAGAGGAATATTGGGCAAGAAATCCAAAGCGCCAAAGCAGGCGAAGATTGGCGTGCCAGTAACCAAAACAAATCCGACTCCAGATAACCGAACCAATAGCATAAGCCAAAAAGTTGCACCGACAGCGGATGGCATCAATCCATTCGAGCAGCTTACTGATTTGGAAATTAATCAGCAGTTGGAATTGTTGAATCAATTTGGCGCTAAACGCGAGTCGTCTCGGCAGGCAAGCAGTTCAGTACGACCAGAAAGCTCGTTAGTTGGCAGCGCCCCCACGCCAAGGCCAAAAACAACGCTGATGGAGCGAAGAAGGGCGCAGGAAAACCTCAATAGAGAGCGTGCGATTGAAAGGGATACGGACTTACTGCAAGTACTCAGCCAGATCCAAGAAGCAGGGCAGGGCACAGACGAAATCGTGGCAGAAATTGGAAGATTGCAAAAGAATATTCGCCAGTGGGTTGGGAATTGAGACGCTAGGCTGATTTTCTACCTTTCGCTGGTTGGTGCGGAAGGTAGAGATTGGAATCAAGTGCTCCGGGCCTGTAACTAGCCATGCCGTCAAGGCTCGAACGCCCGCAAGAACACCCCCACCACCTCGCGCACATGCGCCTCGGCCTCTTCGCCTGCCAATGGCCCCGCACACCCCAGCAGCAACCGGTAATCCGGGGCCCCCTTGACCAGGCAGAAGAAGTGCTCAGCTGCCCGCAGTGGGTTGTCGATGCGCAGCAGCCCACGCTCATCCGCCTCGCGCAGCAGCGCTTCCATCCCGGCCAGCACGCGCTTGGGCCCGGCTTCGTAGAAGTACTGGCCAAAGCTCGGGTCCAGGCTGCCTTGGGCCATGATCAGGCGGCTGAGCTTGACCGCTTCGTCACTGCTGATCAGCGCCTGGAAACCACGGGCGATATTCAGCAGCACGTCTTCGACCTGCGCACCGGCGGGGTACTCGAACAACAGGTCCGGCAGCTGGATCTGGCACGTGGCCATGACCGCTGAACAGAACAGCGTCTGCTTGTCGGTGAAGTGGCTGTACACGGTGAGCTTAGAAACACCTGCCGCCGCAGCGACCGCATCCATGCTGGTGTTGGCGTAGCCAAGGCTTAAGAACAGCGACTTGGCAGCTTCGAGAATCGCCTCGCGCTTGGCCAGGTCCTTGGGCCGGCCTGGGCCGATGGGTGCGTCGTTGGACATTGTGGTCTGCATGTGGTTGATCAAGCTCCCATATTACCGGCTGGAGCGGTTTCCAGCAGTGATCGTAGCCATCGTCAGGCGATTTCTTATCGACACTGGCTTCTCGGCAGCAGTTCCCTGACTTAATATACCCGCCAGTACAAATATTCGAAGTACCCTCTGCGAAAGGATTCATCATGTTGCGCCAGGCCTTGTCCATCGCGTTGCCCGCCGCCGTCGCCGTGCTTCTGGCGGCGTGCGAACAGGAAGCCGCCGCCCCCGCCGCCCCGCGCCCGGCGTTGGTGGTGCAGCCGCAGCCAGCCGAAGCGGGGGCCGCCAGTTACCCCGGTGAGGTGCGTGCGCGCTTCGAGCCGGAACTGGCGTTCCGTATTGCCGGCAAGGTCAGCAAGCGGCTGGTCGAAGAAGGGCAGCGGGTCAAGGCCGAGCAGCCGCTGGCCGAGCTGGACCCGCAGGACGTACGCCTGCAACTGGAAGCTAACCGCGCACAACTGGCCGCCGCCGAAGCCAACCTGGCACTGGTGCGCACCGAGCGTGATCGCTACCAGAAGCTGCTGGACCGGCAAATGGTCAGCCATTCTCAATATGACAATGCCGAAAACCTCTACCGTGCCGGCCTGGCCCGCCTGAAGCAGGCCAAGGCGCAGTTCGACGTGGCCGGGAACCAGGCAGCCTATGCCGTATTGCGTGCGCCCCAGGCCGGGGTGATTGCCAAGCGCCAGGTGGAAGTGGGCCAGGTGGTTGCCGCTGGGCAAACCGCCTTCACCCTCGCCGCCGATGGTGAGCGCGAGGTGGCCATCGCCCTGCCAGAACAGCAGTTCGCCCGGGTCGCCATCGGCCAACCGGTGAGTGTGGAGCTGTGGTCGCACCCGCAGGCGCGCTTCCAGGGGCGCATCCGCGAGCTGTCACCCGCGGCCGATCCGCGCTCGCGCACCTTCGCCGCCCGCATCGCCTTCACCACGTCGGCTGCCCCGGCCGAACTGGGCCAGAGCGCCCGGGTATTCATTGCTACCGAAGGCCTGATCCCATTGTCTGTACCGCTGTCGGCGGTCACCGCCGAAGACGGCCAGGCCTATGTCTGGCGGGTGAACAAGGACAGCCGCCTGGAGCGGGCCGTGGTGCGCCTGGGTGCGTACGGCAACGATAGCGTGCCCGTGCTCGATGGGCTGGCCGCCGATGACTGGGTGGTGGCCGCCGGTGGCCATGTATTGCGTGAGGGGCAGCAGGTACGCCCCGTCGACCGCAGCAACCGCGTAGTGAACCTGACGGCCAAGGAGTAAGTCCCGATGGGTTTCAACCTTTCTGCCTGGGCGCTGCGCAACCGCCAGATCGTCCTGTTCCTGATGATCCTGCTGGCGGCCATTGGCGCCATGTCCTACACCAAGCTGGGCCAAAGCGAAGACCCGCCGTTCACCTTCAAGGCCATGGTCATTCGTACCCTGTGGCCCGGTGCCACGGCCGAGGAAGTGTCGCGGCAGGTGACCGAGCGCATCGAGAAAAAGTTGATGGAAACCGGTGAGTACGAGCGGATTGTCTCGTTTTCCCGGCCTGGCGAATCGCAGGTCACGTTCATGGCCCGCGACTCGTTGCACTCCAAGGACATTCCCGAGCTGTGGTATCAGATCCGCAAGAAGGTCGCGGACATTCGCCATACCTTGCCGCCGGAAATCCAGGGCCCCTTCTTCAACGACGAATTCGGCACTACCTTCGGCAATATCTATGCACTGACCGGCAAGGGCTTCGATTACGCCGTGCTCAAGGACTATGCCGACCGGATCCAGATCCAGCTGCAGCGGGTCAAGGACGTGGGCAAGGTCGAGCTGATCGGCTTGCAGGACGAGAAAGTCTGGATCGAACTGTCCAACCTCAAGCTGGCCACCCTGGGGGTGCCGCTGCAAGCGGTGCAGAACGCCCTGCGCGAACAGAATGCAGTCAGCACCGCCGGCTTCTTCGAAACCCCCAGCGAGCGCCTGCAACTGCGGGTAAGCGGTCGCTTCGACAGCGTCGAGCAGATTCGCCAGTTCCCGATTCGGGTGGGCGACCGCACCTTCCGCATTGGCGATGTCGCTGAAGTGTACCGTGGCTTCAATGACCCACCCGCACCGCGCATGCGCTTCATGGGCGAAGAGGCCATTGGCCTGGCGGTGTCGATGAAGGATGGCGGCGATATCCTGGTGCTGGGCAAGGCGCTGGAAAGCGAGTTCGAACGCCTGGCGCACAACCTGCCGGCCGGCATGGAGTTGCGCAAGGTCTCGGACCAGCCCGCGGCGGTCAAGGCCGGTGTCGGCGAGTTCGTGCAGGTGCTGGCCGAGGCGCTGGTCATCGTGCTGCTGGTCAGCTTCTTCTCCCTGGGCCTGCGGACCGGCCTGGTGGTGGCGCTGGCCATCCCCCTGGTGCTGGCCATGAGCTTCGCGGCCATGCATTACTTTGGCATCGGCCTGCACAAGATTTCGCTGGGGGCGCTGGTACTGGCCCTGGGCTTGCTGGTAGACGATGCGATCATTGCCGTGGAAATGATGGCGATCAAGATGGAGCAGGGCTACGACCGCCTCAAGGCGGCCAGTTACGCCTGGAGCAGCACGGCCTTCCCGATGCTCACCGGCACCCTGATCACCGCAGCGGGCTTCTTGCCCATCGCTACGGCGGCCTCCAGCACCGGCGAATACACCCGCTCGATCTTCCAGGTGGTGACCATTGCCTTGCTGGCATCGTGGCTGGTCGCCGTGGTGTTCGTGCCTTACCTGGGCGAGCGCCTGTTGCCCGACCTGGCCCGGCTGCACGCCGCCCGTCATGGCCAGGCGCCAGACCCTTATGCCACGCCGTTCTACCAGCGTGTGCGGCGAGTTGTGGCGTGGTGTGTACGGCGCCGCAAAACGGTGATCCTGCTGACCCTCGCGGCCTTCATCGGCAGCCTCCTGCTGTTCCGCTTCGTGCCCCAGCAGTTCTTCCCGGCGTCCGGGCGCCCGGAACTGATGGTCGACCTGAAGCTGGCCGAAGGTGCATCGCTGGCCAATACCGCCGAGCGCGTCAAGCAATTGGAGGCGCTGCTCGCGCAGCAGGATGGCATCGACAACTATGTGGCCTACGTGGGCACCGGTTCGCCGCGCTTCTACCTGCCGCTGGACCAGCAACTGCCGGCCGCCAGCTTCGCCCAGTTCGTGGTACTGGCCAAGTCGATGGACGACCGCGAGCGCCTGCGCAGCTGGCTGATCGCCACGGTGGACCAGCAGTTCCCCGAGTTGCGCGCCCGGGTCACCCGCCTGGAAAACGGCCCGCCCGTGGGTTACCCGGTGCAGTTCCGCGTCACGGGCGAGCATATCGAGAAGGCGCGGGCACTGGCCCGTGAGGTGGCGGCCAAGGTACGCGAGAACCCGCATGTGGTGAATGTGCACCTGGACTGGGAGGAACCGAGCAAGGCGGTGTTTCTGAGCATCGACCAGGACCGTGCCCGTGCGCTGGGCGTGAGCACCGCGCACCTGGCGAGTTTCCTGCAAAGTTCGCTGACCGGCACCACCGCCAGCCAGTACCGCGAAGACAACGAGCTGATCGAGATACTGCTGCGCGGTACGCTGCAGGAGCGCAGCGAGCTGGGCAACCTGGGCAGCCTGGCGTTGCCGACCGACAACGGCCAGAGCGTGGCGCTGTCGCAGGTCGCGACCCTGGAGTATGGCTTCGAGGAGGGCATCATCTGGCACCGTAACCGCCTGCCGACGGTGACCGTGCGGGCAGACATCTACGACAAGGCGCAACCTGCGACACTGGTGAAGCAGATTCTGCCATCTTTGCAGGGCATCCGCGCCAAGCTGCCCGACGGTTACCTGCTGGAAGTGGGCGGCACGGTGGAAGATGCCGAGCGCGGGCAGAAATCGGTGAACGCTGGCATGCCGCTGTTCATCGTGGTGGTGTTGAGCTTGCTGATGATCCAGCTGCGCAGCTTCTCACGCACGCTGATGGTGTTCCTGACCGCGCCGTTGGGGTTGATCGGCGTGACCCTGTTCCTGCTGGTGTTCCGCCAGCCGTTCGGCTTTGTCGCCATGCTCGGCACCATTGCCCTGGCGGGGATGATCATGCGCAATTCGGTGATTCTGGTTGACCAGATCGAGCAGGACATTGCGGCAGGGATGGACCGCTGGCAAGCGATCATCGAGGCCACGGTGCGGCGCTTCCGGCCGATCGTGCTGACCGCGCTGGCCGCGGTGCTGGCCATGATCCCGCTGTCGCGTAGCGTGTTCTACGGGCCGATGGCGGTCGCGATCATGGGTGGCCTGATCGTGGCCACGGTGCTGACGTTGTTGTTCCTGCCGGCGTTGTACGCGGCCTGGTTCAGGGTAAAGCAGCGTTGAAGACCCAGGCGCGAGCGTGCAGGCAGCTTGCGCCCTGGGTGTTGAAGGCGCCGGCCCTTACCAGCTCAGGCAGCTGTTGGTGCGGCCTTTGCACGGGCCATGGCCGCTGACGGCGGCAGGTGCAATGCGGGCCTGGTCCTGAGCGACGAAAGTCTCTTTCCAGGCCAGGCGCTTGCCGTGCGGGTTACCGTTGGTGGCCTGGTAGCGCAGGCTCACCTGGTAAGCATGGCCTTCCTTGAGCGTTGCCCCATCGATCATGAAACTGAAGGTCTGGGGCAGCGCCAGTTCGCCTTGCTGCTCGAGGGTAAGCACGGGCTGCAGGACGGAGCTGCCTTTGGCAGCGCCGAAGCCCTCCAGTTTTTCACTCAGGACCAATACGTAACTCGCCGAAGCGTCCGGTGTTATCCGGTCTTGGCTTTCGCAGTCGATGAAGATCTGGAAATGTGGGGTGGAGGGCATAACGGAAACTCCTCGTCGAAAAGAGCCGCCATCCTGCACCTTGCTGTTGGCCGAGGGAGCGGGGAAAGGCGGTACAGCCAAAACGACGCAGAGGCAGCGGCCGCGCGGGTTCACGCAGACCGCTGCTGTGGCACCACGCGTTATCAGAGCGTGCCGAAAACCTTCTTGGCCAGGCTGGTAGCTGCGGCGGCCGGGTTCTGGCGAATGTTCTGCTCTTGCTTGCCGATCATCTCGAACAGGCCGTCCAGCGCCTTCTCGGTCACGTAGTTCTCGATGTTGGCGTCATCCTTGACCAGCCCCAGGCCTTTGGCCTGCGCGGCGAAGGCGTTGTACTGCTGAGCCACACCAACCTGGTCGGTGGCCTGCTTGACGACCGGCAGGAACTTGGCCCGAATCTGCTCGCGGCTGCTCTTGTTCAGGTACTGGGTGGCGGAGTCGTCACCGCCGCTGAGAATGCCCTTGGCGTCGGTCACGCTCATGTTCTTCACGGCGTCTACCAGAATCGCCTGAGCCTGCGGCACGGCCTTTTCGGCGGCCTTGTTCATGCTGGCTTCCAGGGCTTCGACCTGTTCGCCCTTGCCGAACATCTTCATCGCTTTGGCGGCCTTGCCCAGGTTGCCCGGCAGTTCGATACGCACGTCCGGGTTGTTGCTGAAGCCGCCTGGGGTGCTGAGCTGCTTGACCGCCAGTTGCGCACCTTGGGTGAGGGCATCTTTCAGGCCGCCGGTGGCGTCCTTCTGGCTCAGGTCGCCCAGCGACAGGGCCAGCGCGCTGGCCGACAGCAGCAGGCCGGCGCACAGGGTGGTGAAGCGCAGGGAAGTGCGGATCATGAAGCGTTCCTTGTAAACAGATGAATACGGGTATCAGCGAACCTGGTCGAGCTTGACGCGCACGGGTTGCGGGTCGGAGCCGTCGAGCAGCACGCCATGGTGTTCGGTATTGATGAACAGCAGTTTGCCGCCCAGCTCGATGCGCGCGCTCAGCGCATAGCGGTGGCCGGGTTTGACCTGGCGCGGATCGTAGGTGAGGTGGAACGGCAGCGGCACGTTGCCTTTGACCGGGCCGGCCTGGCGGGCCAGGGTCACTGCCGGGGCGTCCAGCAACGACACGTCCTGCAGTTCGACGCTCAGGGTGGCGGCCGGGGGCAGGGCAATGCGCTGCAGGTAGAAGACTTCGCCATCCAGGCTGGCCTGGGCGGGCGGGGTTTGGCTGGAGCAGGCTGCGAGCAGGGATGCGCAACACAGCATAAAGAGCTTTTTCATGGAATCTCCGTTGTCCTTGGAGCCGGCTTGTGGCCAACCCCAGGGACTTTAGCGGATTTTCCCTAATCAATCATGGAGCACGACCGGGGGCGTCGCCACGTTATCGACCACCACGCGTTCGGTGCCAGACAAGGTGTGAGGGTTTACGGCGTGATTGGCGTTGTTGATGAACTGCAGTTGCCCGTTCTGCTCGATGCGCACGGCCAGCACGTAGCTGCCGCGCGGGTCGAGCTGGCTGAGGTCGCAGGCCAGTTGCAGCTTGATCGGCAGTACACCGGCGCACTGAAGGCGCAGCTCGGCCTGGCTGACGGCCGGCGCGTCGGCACGGGACACGTCGAGCAGGCTCAGTAGCACCTGGGCGGAGGCTGGCAGGTAGTTGTCGCTGGAAGAAACGATTTCGACGTCGATCGATTTGATCTGGTTCATGGTGGTGCTCCTTGAGAGGGGGAAAGCACGGCGATGCTGTCCCCTCTCAAGGCCTGGCGGCAGACAGAAAAGCTACCCTTGCACCACGTCTGAAGGCTCGTCGCGATGCAGCGCCACCTGGCGGATGGACAGGCGCAGCTCGGCCGACAGCACGCGCTTGGCCACGCCCTCGGCCAGTTCGCCGAGCTTGTCGTGGTAACCCAGCTTGCCTTGGGCATCGGCATGCAGCACGCCTTGCTGGAGCAAGGTCTGGATGAAGTGGCGGAACAGCGTCTTGTCGAAGAACTCCGGGGCGTTCAGGCCATGCAGGATCGACAGGCGCTGGGCCATTATCACACACAGGTCTTCCAGCGCTTCGGCGCTGAGGCTGTTCTGCCCGCTGTTGAGCAGCAGGGATGTGGCCATGTAGAAACGCTGCAGCGTCTGGGTGATGGTGCGGGCCAGCAGGGTCAGCAGCACGAACTGCCGCGAGCTCGGCGGCGGGCGCACATAGATGTCGTTGTCCTGGCGCAGCAGGCCTTGCTCGACCAGCGCCGCCAGCCACTGGTCGATGACGTCGTCCAATTGCTGCGGCGCCCAGCGCAGGAACAGTTCGGCCTGCAAATACGGGTACAGCGCGTGCACATACTGCCCCAACAGTTCGCGGCTCATGCGCGAGCTGCTGAGGAAGAAGCTGGCCAGCAGCGCCGGCAGGGCGAAGATGTGCAGCACGTTGTTGCGGTAGTAGGTCATCAGCACCGCATTGCCTTCGTCCAGGTACAGGATGCGGCCCAGGGCGTCCTTCTGCTCGGCGACCAGGTTCATGCCGCGCACGTGTTCGATCAGGGCCTGGCCGTCACCCTCGGGCAGGGTGATGTGCGGCGAGTAGGGCACCTGGCGCAGCAGGGCCAGGTACAGGTCGAGCACGCGGACCAGGGCGCGTTCATCCAGGGCCAGGCGGCTGGTGGACAGCAATGCCATGGCCACCAGGTTGACCGGGTTGATGGCCGCCGCCTCGTTGAGGTGGCGGGCCACGGTCTCACCCAGGCGATGGGTAGTGGCGTTAAGCCAATCCGGGCGGTATTGCGGGCCATGCTCCTGCTCACGCCAGCCGGGTTGTTGGTCGTCGAGGAAGCCGGCCAGGCGGATCGGCTCGCCAAAGTTGACCGACACCTGGCCAAAGCGCTGCCTCAGCGCGCCGAACACCTTGAAGATATCGAATATCGACTCTTTCTTCTTGCTGGCACCGCGCAGCTCGCCCAGGTAGGTGCGGCCTTCGAGCACGCGCTCATAGCCGATGTAGACCGGCACGAACACGATAGGCGTGCGCGACGAACGCAGGAAGCTGCGCAGGGTAATGGCCAGCATCCCGGTGCGCGGTTGCAGCATGCGCCCGGTACGGGAACGGCCGCCTTCGACGAAGTACTCCACCGGGAACCCCTTGGTGAACAGGGTGTGCAGGTATTCGTTGAACACCGCGGTATAGAGTGGGTTGCCCTTGAAGGTGCGGCGCATGAAGAACGCCCCGCCACGGCGCAGCAGGTTGCCGACCACCGGCATGTTGAGGTTGATGCCCGCGGCCACGTGCGGTGGCGTGAGGCCGTTGCGGAACAGCAGGTACGACAGCAGCAGGTAGTCGATATGGCTGCGGTGGCAGGGCACGTAGATCACTTCGTGGCCGGGCGCGATGCCCTGCACCTGCTCGATGTGGTTGACCTTGATGCCGTCGTAGATCTTGTTCCAGAACCAGCTGAGCACCACTTCCAGGAAGCGGATGGCAGTGTAGGTGTAGTCAGAGGCAATCTCGTTGCCGTAGCGCAAGGCCTGGGCTTCGGCCTTGGCCAGCGGCAGGTTTTCGCGCTGCGCCTCCTCGGCGATGGCCTGGCGCACCAGCGGTGCATGAACCAGCCCCTTGACCAGGTTGCGGCGGTGCGAAAGGTCGGGGCCGATGACCGCGGTCTTGAGGTTGCGAAAATGCACGCGCATCAGGCGCTGGGCCATGCGCACAGTGCGTTCGTGGCCTTTGTTGTGCTGCACCAGTTCGCGCAGGTGGATGGGGGCAGAGAACTGCACGCGGGTCTTGCGCCCGAGTATCAGTACGGTCAGCAGCCGCCGCAAACGCCCGGTCACTGCCCAACTGTCGGCAAACAGCAGTTTCCACGGGCTGGACTCGCTGGCCGGGGTCTGGCCCCAGAACACGCTGACTGGAATGATCTGCGCATCTTCCTCGGCATGCCGGGTAACGGCAGCTACCAGGCGCTCGAGGGTGGGCGGGGCGCCACGCTTGTCCTGGCGGCCCAGCCAGTCGGGGTCGGGGGTCAGGTAGAAGAACGCGGCGGGTTCCTGCAGCGGACCGACCGTTACCGGCAGCACCGGGCGCGGCAGCCCTGCCTTGGTGCACTCGTGGTCGAGTACGACCAGGTCGGTGAGCGCCGGCGTAGGCAAGGCGTAGATCACTGGCCGGCTGCGGTCCAGGTTCAACGACATGGCCGACTGGTTGATGGTTTCGGAGCGCACCCACAGGTACAACAGGCGACGCAGGGCGCCGAAAATCAGGCGGCGCAGGGGGGAACGGGTCATGGGGTGTGTGCCCTGGGTGTGATGTTCAGGTGAGTATCCAGTTAATTAGTCTGCCGTATGTGCGTAAGTTCAGCAAAAATCGGCCAACAGCGGGACCGTCATCAATTTTTTTTGTGCTGTGGCATATACTCGGCCTGCCACTTGCAGGTTATTTCGGCAAGCGGCGTTGGCACGGGGCAGGTAAGCCCATGCCTGCACGGCGATCTTCACAATAAAAAACCGGAGTAGTTCAGATGTCGTCTCGTGAGACTGGGAATGTAAAGTGGTTCAACGATGCCAAGGGTTATGGCTTCATTCAGCGCGAAGGTGGTGCGGATGTATTCGTCCACTATCGGGCGATTCGCGGTGAGGGGCATCGTACCCTGGTCGAAGGGCAGCGGGTTGAATACGCTTGCGTGCAGGGCCAGAAAGGCCTGCAAGCCGAAGACGTGGTAGGCCTCTGAGCCTTAAGCTATAAGCTTCAAGCTGCAAGTGACCGTGTACTTGCAGCCTGATGCGAGCCTTCTTGAAACTTGCAGCTTGAAGCTTCAAGCTCAAGACGTACGCCAGGTGATTTCCTCTTCACCGTCGGCGCTGATGCGGACCCAGCGGTCGGCATCTTCCTCGCCGTCTTCCTCGACCCAGCCACCCGGTGCGCAGCGTACTTCCACCCCCAGTGCGGCGAATGCAGCGCGGGCGCAGGCAATATCGTCGGCCCAGGGGGTCTGGTCGCTTTCCAGGTACAGGCTGTTCCATTTCCCTACAGCCTTCGGTAACCAAGTGACCGGAATGTTACCGGCCTGGCATTTGAAGGTCTGGCCTTTCTGCTTCCATTCGCTGCACGGGCCGATCGCCTGGGCAAGCCACCCGGCAATCTGTTTGTGGTCGACGTCGGCGTCCTTCAGGTAGATCTCGATATCAGGTTGGCGCATAAGGGCTCCGGGTGTGCTCAGTCTTGGCGCACAAAATAGTCATAACGCATGGAAACCGTTACCTCGAACGGCTCGGGCTGGTCGATTACCCGTGCACGTTTTTCGGCGCTGGCGCGCCAGCCGTGTGGGGTCATGGCCAGCAGGTCGGCGCGGGCTTTGGGGGCTGCCAGGCTCAGGCGCAACGCCAGGGTTTCGCTGTGGGCATGGACCATGCCCTCGGGGACCAGGGCCAGGTGCTTGTCGTCGGCGTAAGGGCGTACTTCATCGTAGAGCACTTCGCGCAGTTCCATCAGGTGGCCGCTGGTCGGGCCTACCCGCATCAGGCCACCGCCGGGGCTGAGCAGGCGTTTGGCTTCGGCCCAGTCCAGCGGGCTGAATACGCTGGCGATGAACTGGCAGCTGGCATCGGCCAGCGGCACCCGGGCCATGCTGGCGACCATCCAGGTGACAGCCGGTGCGCGGCGGCAGGCACGCTTGACCGCCTCGCGGGAGATATCCAGGGCGTAACCGTCGGCTGCGGGCAGGGCCTGGGCCAACTGCGCGGTGTAGTAACCCTCGCCGCAGCCAATGTCCAGCCACGAACCGGGCTGGCGCTCGGCGGCCAGTTCGGCCAGGCGCTGGGCCACCGGCGCGTAGTGGCCACCGTCGAGAAAGTCGCGACGCGCCTCGACCATGGCCTGGTTGTCACCCGGGTCACGGCTGTTCTTGTGCTGCACCGGCAGCAGGTTCAGGTAGCCCTGGCGGGCCCGGTCGAAGCGGTGGCCTGCCGGGCAGGCAACGCCGTTGTCGACTTGCGCCAGCGGCGCCTGGCAAAGGGGGCAGGCAAGCATCAGGCGAGCAACCGGACCAGGGTCTGGTAGTAGATTTCGGTCAGCAGGTCGAGGTCGCTGGCCAGAATCCGCTCGTCCACCTGGTGGATGGTGGCGTTGACCGGGCCCAGCTCGACCACCTGGGTGCCCAGGGTGGCGATGAAGCGGCCATCGGACGTGCCGCCGCTGGTCGACGGTTGGGTGTCGCGGCCGGTGACACTTTTGATGCTGGCCGAAACGGCACCCAGCAGCTCGCCCGGCTCGGTGAGGAACGGCAGGCCTGACAGCGCCCAGTCGATCGACCAGTCCAGTTCGTGCTTGTCGAGGATCGCCGACACCCGCGCCTGCAGGCCTTCGACGGTGGACTCGGTGGAGAACCGGAAATTGAACAGCGCAGTCAGCTCGCCCGGGACCACGTTGGTGGCACCGGTGCCGGAGTTGAGGTTGGAGATCTGGAAGCTGGTCGGCGGGAAGAATGCATTGCCTTCGTCCCAGTGCTCGGCTGCCAGCTCCGCCAGGGCCGGTGCGGCCAGGTGAATGGGGTTGCGCGCCAGGTGAGGGTAGGCCACATGGCCCTGTTTGCCGCGCACGGTCAGCTTGGCGCCCAGCGAGCCACGGCGGCCGTTCTTGACCACGTCACCCAGCAGGGTGGTGCTGGACGGTTCGCCGACGATGCACCAGTCCAGGCGCTGGTTACGTGCTTTGAGGCGTTCGACCACAGCCTTGGTGCCGTGGTGGGCCGGGCCTTCCTCGTCGCTGGTGATCAGGAACGCGACCTTGCCGCGGTGGTCGGGGTAATCCTGCACGAAGCGTTCGCTGGCAACCACCATGCAGGCCAGGCTGCCTTTCATGTCGGCTGCGCCGCGGCCGCAGAGCATGCCGTCGGCGTCGATCAGCGCTTCGAACGGTTCATGCTGCCATTGCTGCACCGGGCCGGTGGGCACCACGTCGGTGTGGCCGGCGAAGCACAGTACCGGGCCTTCCTGCTGGCCATGGGTCGCCCAGAAATTGTCGACGTCTTCGATGCGCATCGGCTCGAGCTGGAAGCCCACGGCGCCGAGGCGGTTCATCATTTGCGCCTGGCAATCGGCGTCGACGGGGGTGACGGAGGGGCGACGGATCAGGTCGCAGGCCAGTTGAAGGGTAGGCGAGAGCTCGGCAGGGGCCGTCATGGGGAACTCCGGGGCAAGGCAAGGCGGGGAAATCTGAGGGGCGTTATCTTATAGCAAACCAGTCGCGAAAGGGGCGCCAAGCGCCCCCAACATCTCAAGCCTGCTGCGCCTCGGCAGCCTTGTGCGCAGGCTTGGGCAGCGACGACAGCAGCGCCATCACCAGTGCCGCCACGTACGGCAACGACTGCACCAGCAGCATGGCCATCCAGAAGCGCATGTCCGAACTCGGCAGCCCCTGCACCAGGTAGATACCCAGCGCTGCGCCCCACAACAGCAGCATGATGAACAGTTCCTCGCGCGCCTCGGCAATCGCCACCAGCAAGCCATGGCTGTCGGCATGCTTTGGCGTGCGGATGAACGGCATGCTGCTGGTGAAGAACCCGTACAGCACCGCTTTGGCGATGGTATGCGACAGCGCCAGCCCTGCCAGCGCCGCCGCGAAGGCATCCTTCATGTTCACCCCCACCGCACGCCGGTAGAGGAACAGGATCTTGCCGACCTTGAAGAAGAACAGCGCCAGCGGCGGGATGGCGAAAATCATCAGTGGCGGGTCGACCCGGTGCGGCACGATGATCATCGCGGCCGACCACAGCAGCGCGCCGATGGTGAAGAAAATGTTCATGCCATCGGCGATCCAGGGCAGCCAGCCGGCCAGAAAGTGGTAGCGCTGGCCGCGCGTCAGCTGGCTACCCGTGCCGCGCAGCAGGGCGCCGGCGTGGTGCTTGATGATCTGGATGGCACCGTATGCCCAGCGGAAGCGCTGTTTCTTGAAATCGATGAACGTGTCGGGCATCAAGCCCTGGCCATAACTGTTGTGGGCATAAGCGGCCGACAGGCCCTTTTCGAACACGCGCAGGCCCAGTTCGGCGTCCTCGCAGATACACCACTCGGCCCAGCCCAGTTCTTGCAGCACGCTGCGCCGGGTCATGGTCATGGTGCCATGCTGGATGATCGCGTCACGGTCGTTGCGGGTGACCATGCCGATGTGGAAGAAGCCCTTGTATTCGCTGTAGCACAGCTTCTTGAATGCACTTTCGTGTTGGTCGCGGTAGTCCTGCGGCGACTGCACCACAGCAATTTTCGGGTCGGCGAAGTGCGGCACCATGTGCTTGAGCCAGTTGCGGTCGACGCAGTAGTCCGAGTCGATCACCGCGATCACTTCGGCGTCTGGCGCGGTGTGCGGGATCAGGTAGTTCAGCGCGCCGCCCTTGAAGCCAGCCAAGGGCGCGACGTGGAAGAACTTGAACCGCTCGCCCAGTTTCTCGCAATGGGCCTTGAGCGGTTCCCACACGGCCGGGTCCTTGGTGTTGTTGTCGATCACCAGCACTTCATAATCGGGGTAATCCAGCGCGGCCAGGGCGTCGAGGGTCTGCTTGACCATTTCTGGCGGCTCGTTGTAGCACGGTACATGCACCGACACCTTGGGCCGGTAGGCGCTGTCGGCCTGTACCGGCAGGAACTCGCGGCGGCGCTTGTGGATCCACACCGCCTCGGCCAGTTCATGCGCCTCGGTGAGCAGCACGATGAACACCCCCAATGCGCCGAGCGCCAGCAACACGCCGACGGTCAGGCTGAACCAGGTGCTGTATTGCTGGCTGTAGTCGTAGGCGATCCACACCAGCACCGACCCGCACAGGAAGGTGATGAACGTCAGGAAGGTCCGGCCGCGTTGGCGCAAGGCCGAGCCGTCGATGAACAGCACCATCAGCGCGATCATGGCCAGCACCACCGACGCGACCGCCAGGGCGCGCCACTGCGGAATCGCCACCACGGGCCCCTCGAAGTTGAACTTCTGCTGGCGCTCGGCGTTGTAAACGCCCCAGTAAGCGCCTACCGAGCCTTCGTCACTGGCCTTCCAGGGCTGGTCATAGGCTTCGATGACGAAATAGTTGTAGCCACGGCGGTTGAGCGTGTTGACCAAGGTGCGCAGGTAGATGGCCTGATCGGCCTGGGTGGCATCGGCGCCCCCGCGCATGCGGCCATTGCTCGGCCAGCCGACCTCCGACAGCAGCAGCGGCTTTCGCGGGAACTGCTGCTTCAGCTCGCGGGCACGGTCGAGCACAAACTCCACCGAGTCTTTCATCGGCACGAATTCCCAATAGGGCAGGATGTGCGCGGCAATCAGGTCGACGTGCCTGGCCAGCTCCGGGTGTTCCTTCCAGATATGCCATTGCTCACTGGTGGTTACCGGGACCTTGACCGCGGCACGTACCCTGTCCAGGTACTTGATGAGGTTTTCCGGTGTCACTTCTTCGCGGAACAGCGCCTCGTTACCCACCACTACGCGCACCACGCTGCGCGAGGTATTGGCCAACTCGATGGCGGTGGCAATTTCCCGCTCGTTGCGTTCGAGGTCGGGGCTGATCCAGATGCCCAGTGTCACCCGCAGGCCGAACTCCTCGGCCAGCCGTGGGATGTCTGCCTGGGTGCCTTCCACGGTGTAAATGCGGATGCTGTCGGTCAGTTTGCTGAGTTGTTCCAGGTCCTGACGCATTTCTTCGTCACTGGGGTACTGGCCCTTTTGCGGGCTTTCACCCAGGCGGAACGGCGAATACGAGAAGCCAGAGATTTGTTCTGGCCAGGCGGGCGCGGAAACCGGGCGATTGATCAGCGCCCAGAAGCCGGTGAACAACGCAGCGATGGCCAGCACCACAACCAGGTTCAGGCCGAATTTACGTGAAGACATTGTCGTCCATTTCTGTCGAAGTGATAGGACATTAAAGCAGGGTTAGTAGTCCATTTCCTAACGGTGCAGGCCTTGGGCTCGCTGGCATATAATGCGCGCCGGTTTTTTGGGGTATGAACATGAGTACAGAAGATCCACGCTTCGCCGGCGTTGCCCGGCTGTACGGCGACCAAGGCCTGCAACGCCTGGGCCAGGCCCATGTGGCGGTGGTCGGGATTGGCGGGGTGGGTTCGTGGGTGGCCGAAGCGCTGGCGCGCAGTGGCGTGGGCGAAATCACCCTGTTCGACCTGGACGATGTCTGCGTCAGCAACACCAACCGCCAGGCCCACGCCCTGGAAGGGCAGGTGGGGCGCCCCAAGGTCGAGGTCATGGCCGAGCGCCTGCGGGCGATCAACCCGGCCTGCACGGTGCATGCAGTCGCCGATTTCGTCACCCGCGACACCATGGTCGAGTACATCACCGAACACCTGGACTGCGTGATCGACTGCATCGACAGCGTCATGGCCAAGGCCGCGCTGATCGCCTGGTGCCGCCGGCGCAAGATCGCCATCGTCACCACCGGGGGGGCCGGCGGGCAGATCGACCCCACGCAGATCCAGATCGCCGACCTCAACAAGACCTTCAACGATCCGCTGGCCTCGCGGGTCCGCTCCACGTTGCGGCGTGACTACAACTTTTCGCGCAATGTCAGCCGCAACTATGGCGTGCCATGTGTGTTTTCCAGTGAGCAGCTGCGTTACCCCAAGGGCGATGGCAGCGTGTGCCTGCAGAAAAGCTTCGTTGGCGAAGGCGTGCGGCTGGATTGTGCCGGCGGCTTTGGCGCGGTGATGATGGTGACCGCCACCTTTGGCATGGTGGCAGCGAGCAAGGCGATAGAGAAACTGGTGGCCGGTGCGCGACGGCCATCGGAGCGGGTCAAGCCCGTGTAAATCCCTGTAGGAGCGGCCTCGTGTCGCGATGGGGCGCGCAGCGCCCCCAACGATGTTGGCCCCCACCCCAGTTAACGTTTGACCACCAGCTCTGCCATGCGCTGCAACACCGCATGCAGCCCGTTGCTGCGCGACGGCGACAGCTGGCGCTCCAGCCCCAGCTGGCTGAACCACCCCCGCAGGTCAAGCGCCAGCAGTTCACCGCTGGTCAAACCCTGCACCCGCACCAGCAACAAGGCCAGCAGCCCGCGTAACAAACGGGCATCGCTACCGGCCTTGAACCGCCATGCGCCATCGGCCTGCTCGGCCACCAGCCACACCAGGCTTTCGCAACCGTGCACCCGGTTGGCCTCGGTTTTTTCGTTGGCAGCCAGCGGCTCCAGCCGGTCGCCCCATTGCATCAGCAAGCGAGCACGCTGTTCCCAGCCCTTGCCCTGTTCGAACGCGGCCAGCGCCTGTAGCGCCTGTTCCGGCAGGCTCATCGCAACAACTCCAGGCCTTGGTCCAGCGCGTCGAAGAAGCGCTGCAGGTCGCTGCTGTCGTTGTACAAGCCCAACGACACACGGATCGCACCCTCCAGGCCCAGCCCCTTCAGCAGCGGCATGGCGCAGTGGTGCCCGGCACGCACGGCAATGCCCTGCTCGGTGAGCAGGTGGGCGATATCGGCATTGTGCACGCCCTCGATGACGAAACTGGCCAGCGCCGCCTGTGGCGTGCCCAGCACCCGGATACCCTCGCGGTCGGCCAGGCCGCGCAGCAGTTGCTGATGCAGGCTGTTTTCGTGGGCGGCGACCGCGTGGCCATCGAGGCTGGCCAGGTAGGCAAGGGTCGCGCCCAGGCCGATCACCCCGGCAATGGGCGGGGTGCCCGCCTCGAAACCCAACGGCGCCGGGCGGAAGCTGGCGCTATGGTAGTCGGCCAGTTGCACCATCTCACCGCCAAACTGCCAATGGCGCAGCAGCTCGAAAGCCTGGCTGCGGCCGTAGAGCACGCCGACACCGTCCGGGCCATACAGCTTGTGGCTGGAAAACACATAGAAGTCGCAGCCCAGCTGCTGCACATCATGGCGCCCATGGACCACGCCCTGGGCGCCGTCGACCACGGTCACGGCACCTTGCGCACGGGCATGGGCCAGCAGGGCAGGCAAGGGCTGCCAGGTGCCCAGCACGTTGGACAACTGGCTGACGGCCAGTACCCGGGTGCGTGGGCCTACCAACTGCAGGGCCTGGTCCAGGTCGATGTGGCCGTGAATGTCCAGCGGCAGTACCACCAGGCGCAGGTCGTGCCGCTGCGCCAGTTGCTGCCAGGGCAGCAGGTTGGCATGGTGCTCCAGCGCGCTGACGGCAATTTCGTCGCCCGCCTCGAAGCGGTGCTCCAGGCCATAGGCCAGCAGGTTCAACGCCGAAGTGGCGCCATGGGTGAACACGATTTGCTGGGCATCGGCGGCGTTGAGCCAGGCGGCCACCTTGTTGCGGCTGGTTTCGAAAGCCTGGGTCGCCAGTGCGCCGGGCAAGTGCTGGGCGCGGTGCACGTTGGCCGCGCCATGGGCGTAGTAATGGCCCAGGGCATCCAGCAAGGCTTGCGGCTTCTGGGTAGTGGCGGCGCTGTCCAGGTAGGTCTGGTGCTGCCGTTGCAGGGCGTCGATGGCGGGGAAATCGGCACGCCAGGGGGAGGGCTGGAACATGATCGCGGGGCCTGGAATGAAAAACGGGTCTGGCGTGTTGGCGCCAGACCCGATGTTAACACCTCAAACCGTGCAAGGTTCTCAGTTGTGGGCGTGCAATGCTTCGTTCAGCTCGATGGCCGACTTGTGGGTCTTGCATTCCACTGCGCCGTTCAGCGAGTTGCGGCGGAACAGCAGGTCGGTCTGGCCTGCCAGGTCACGCGCCTTGACCACCTTGACCAGTTCGTTGTTCTCGTCCAGCAGGTTCACCTTGGTGCCGGCAGTGATGTACAGGCCCGCTTCGACAGTGTTGCGGTCACCCAGCGGGATACCGATACCGGCGTTGGCGCCGATCAGGCAGCCTTCGCCGACCTTGATGACGATGTTGCCGCCACCGGACAGGGTGCCCATGGTCGAGCAGCCGCCGCCCAGGTCCGAGCCCTTGCCGACGAATACGCCAGCGGAAACCCGGCCTTCGATCATGCCCGGACCTTCGGTGCCAGCGTTAAAGTTGACGAAGCCTTCGTGCATGATGGTGGTGCCTTCGCCAATGTAGGCGCCCAGGCGCACACGGGCGGTGTCGGCGATACGCACGCCGGCGGGGACCACGTAGTCGGTCATTTTCGGGAACTTGTCCACCGAGAACACTTCCAGCAACTCGCCTTTGAGGCGTGCTTCGAGTTGCAGTTCGGCCAGTTCGCTCAGGTCGACCGCGCCTTGGTTGGTCCACGCCACGTTCGGCAGCAGCGGGAAGATGCCGGCCAGGCTCACGCCGTGTGGCTTGACCAGGCGGTGCGACAGCAGGTGCAGCTTGAGGTAGGCCTCCGGGGTCGAAGCCAGCGCAGCGTCTTCGGCCAGCAGGGTGGCGACCAGCGGCTTGTGGCTTTCGGCCAGGCGGGTCAGCAGCGCGGCCTGGGCGGCATCCACGCCTTTCACCGCTTCGGCCAGTTGGGCGGCCTGAGCGTTGCTGAAGGCGATGGCCTGGTTGCCACCCTGGTAACCAAGAACAGGCGCGACTGCGGCGACCAGTTCGGCGCTTGGGTTGAGCAGGGGTTGTGCGTAGAACACTTCCAGCCAGGCGCCCTGGCGGTTCTGGGAGCCGACACCGAAGGCCAGGCTGAACAGGGTATTGGACATGTGATTACCTCGTGCGAAATAGGGTAGGGGCTCAGGCGAAGGCTGCGGCGTACAGGTCAGGCTTGAAGCCGACCAACGTGCGCGCGCCAAGGTCGAGCACCGGGCGCTTGATCATCGACGGCTGGGCCAGCATCAGCTCGACGGCCTTGGCCTGGTCGAGGTCTGCCTTGCTGGCGTCGTCCAGCTTGCGGAACGTGGTGCCGGCACGGTTGAGGATGACTTCCCAGCCGTGTTCGTCGCACCAGCGGTTCAGGCTGTCACGGTCGATGCCTTGGGTCTTGTAGTCGTGGAATTCGTAGGCGATGGACTGGTCTTCTAGCCAGGTACGCGCTTTTTTCATGGTGTCGCAGGCTTTGATGCCGTAGAGCGTGTAGGTCATTGTGTGCATTGGGGATCACAGGTTGCCCCAACCTCTCCGTTTTTCGATTTCAGTCGCGGGATTATGCGGGAAGCAACCTCGCGGCGCCACGCCTGAGACGTCCATGTCTATTGATCAAGGCGTGTTCAGGCGACCAGGCGCTGTACCGCCCCGATGATCTCTTCACCGTGTCGCTGTTCGGCGGTGCGCAGATCGAAGGCGGTCTGCAGGTTGAGCCAGAACTCGGGGGTAGTATCCAGGCAAATGGACAGACGCAGCGCCATATCGGCGGAAACACCGCCCCGTTCGCGCAGGATATTGTTGACGGTTGGAGTGGCGACGCCCAGCGCCCTGGCCAATGCCGCAGCACTGAAGCCCATTTCTTTCTGGAAGTCCTCACGCAGGACTTCACCGGGATGGATTGGACGCATACCGTTCTTGAGCATGATGCACCTCAGTGGTAATCGATAATTTCAACGTTGGCCGGCCCGTTGTCGGTCCAGGTGAAGCACAAGCGCCATTGGTCATTGACGCGAATGCTGTGCTGACCGGCACGGTTGCCGCTCAACGCCTCGAGGCGGTTGCCAGGTGGCGATCGCAGGTCTCGCAGCTCTGTTGCGGCATCGAGCATGGCCAGTTTGCGCTCCGCGACTGATTTGATATCTGACCAACGTCGCGTTTTTCCAGTAACAAATAGTGCTTCCGTGTCGGCACAGCTGAAGCTTTGAATCATGAGATTGAATGCATAACGTTATTCGTTACGCTTGATTATACGACTTCATCGCGGTAGTTCAAGGGCTTCGCTGCACGTTGCTCGGGTAACGCCGGCCATGATTGCTGGGTATCATCATGTTACATATTCATCCGCCACCTGCGACTATCGTGCAGCGGCCCTGGTTCGCCGATCGCCGCTAACATATTGTTTCAATGGCGATGTTTCGCCCTGTTGTCGTTTCTGGTTCACAAAGGAAGCCTTACCGGATGCAGTCCGCCTACACCGTCCTCATCCTGTTGACCTTGGTCAGCCTGTCGAAACTGGTCGGTCGCCTGATTCCGCTGCCCTTGCCGCTGGTGCAGATCGCCGCTGGCGCCTTGCTGGCGTGGCCGACCCTGGGCCTGCATGTGGCGCTGGACCCCGAGCTATTCCTGTTTCTGTTCCTGCCGCCACTGCTGTTCGCCGATGGCTGGCGGATTCCCAAGCGCGAACTGTGGCGCCTTCGAGGGCCGGTGGTAGCGCTGGCGGTAGGGCTGGTGCTGTTCACTGTGGTCGGAGCCGGTTACTTCATTCACTGGCTGATGCCCAGCATCCCGCTGCCGGTGGCCTTCGCCTTGGCCGCCGTGTTGTCGCCGACCGACGCCGTCGCCGTATCGGCCATTACCCAAGACCGCCTGCCCACCCCGCTGATGCATATGCTGCAGGGCGAGGCGCTGATGAACGACGCCTCTGGCCTGGTGACCTTCAAGTTCGCCCTGGCGGCGGCAATCACCGGGGCCTTCTCGCTGGCCGACGCCAGCTTCAGCTTCGTGCTGGTAGCACTGGGGGGCCTGGCAGTGGGCGTGGCCCTGAGCTGGCTGATCGGCCGCCTGCGCATGTGGATGATCACCCGGGGCTGGGACGACCCTGCGACCCATGTCGTGTTCATGCTGCTGTTGCCGTTCGCGGCTTATGTACTGGCCGAGCGCCTGGGCGTGTCGGGCATTTTGTCGGCAGTGGCCGCCGGCATGATGCAGAGCTGGCTCGACCTGCTGCCACGCCAGACCAGCACCCGCCTGCTCAACCGCAGCGTCTGGTCGCTGCTGGAGTTCGCCTTCAATGGCCTGATTTTCCTGCTACTGGGCCTGCAGTTACCGGACATCATCAAGGCTGTGGTCAGCCACGAAACCACCGTGTGGCCGACCCTGGCCTACCGCTGCCTGGATGTGCTGGCGATTTTTGCCGCGCTGATCCTGCTGCGTTTCATCTGGGTGCAGAGTATCTGGCGCGCGATCGGCGTGCTGCGCCGCTGGCGCGGTAAGCCGGCGCTGGTGCTGGTGCCTACGGCGCGCTCCTGCTGGCTGCTGACCTTCGGCGGCGTGCGGGGTGCAGTGACCCTGGCGGGTGTGATGTCGGTGCCATTGCTGATGGGGGCAGGCAAGGCGTTCCCGGAACGGGACCTGCTGATTTTCATCGCGGCAGGGGTGATCCTGCTATCGCTGGTCAGCGCCTGTATCGCCTTGCCGCTATTGCTGCGCGGGGTGACCAAAAGCGCCGACGAGCGCTTGCAACAGGAGGTGCAGGAAGCCTGGCGGCGCACGGCAGAAGCGGCGATCCATGCCCTGGAGGCGGAGGAAGTGATCGACAGCAATGCGCCGCAGGATGCAGACCAGGCAACCATGGCCACGGAACTGAAGGCGCGCCTGATGGCGGAGTACCGGGCTGAGCTGGACAGTTATAACGACACGGCCGAAGCCAAGGCACTGGCCGAGCAGATGGATTTGCTGGAGCGCCGCTTGCGCCTGCGGGCGCTAAGGGCGCAGCGGCTGGAGCTGTACAACCTGCATCGTCAGCACGAGGTGGGCGATGAAGTGGTACGGCAGGTGCTGGGCGAGCTGGACATGAGTGAGGCGAACCTGGGCCAGGTCAAATAAAGCGCTGGGGCTGCCTTGCAGCAACAGGTATCTCACCTACCCCGGTAGGAGCAACTGTTTTTACTGCAAATTTGAAAAGCCTGCGCGATTCACCTGTGGGAGATTCTATGGTTTCTGGCAAGGGTAGCCGCAGCATCTTCAGCGCCTGTGAGATCGAGCGCCGCCCGCGCGGCGCATCGCGAGCTGCGCTCGCTCCTTGTATGTTGTGACTGACCTGGCGGGAGAAGTTATTCTCGTCAGGCTGAAGAA
>NZ_DKJF01000061.1:0-23488 GCF_002454615.1 Pseudomonas sp. UBA6699 | reverse complement strand
CTTGCCGGCGATTGGGCCGCACAGCGGCCCCGGCATGCTCAATGGTTGACGGTATGCGCCAGCATCACCGACAACTGGCACAGCGGCCGCCCGCTTTCGGCGTGCCACTGGTTGAACACCTGCTGCACCAGCGCCAGGTCGCGCTGGCTGGTCGGCTGCTTGTCGATCACTTTTTGGGCAATCAGCGCCGCCGCCATGTCCTCGGTCGGGACAAAGGTATCCTTGCCAACCATGCGCAAGAACCGTGGCGCCGACAAACCGCCGAGCTGGTTGCCATGCTTGGCCAGGTACTTCCACAGCCCGACAATGTCGGTCACCGGCCAGTCGGCAATGAACGCGCCAAAACTGCCATGCACCTTGGCGATGTCCAGCACCATCTGTGCATTGCGTGGCACGCTCTTGAGTTTGCCCAGGTGGCGGATGATGCGCTGATCCTGCATCAGCCGCTCCAGGTGTTCGGCGCCCATCAACACCACTTTTTCCGGGTCGAAGCCGAAAAACACCTGCTCGAAGGCCGGCCACTTGGCATCCACCAGGCTGTGCTTAAGGCCAGCGCGAAATACACGCAGGGCCAAGGTCGACAAGTAGCGGTCGTCGCTGATCTGGCGCAGTTGCGCCGGCGTGCGCGGCTGCGGCAGGAAGGCTTCCAGCGCCTGGGCAGAGCCGAAGCGGTTCAGGCAGTACTCATGCAGCCACTGATAATCGCGCATAGGCCTAGATGTTCACCACGTCCAGGAAGCGCGGCGCCGCGTTTTCATCGATCTTCAGGCTGGTGAAGTCGAACAGGTTGCGGTCGGCCAGCTGCGACGGCGCCACGTTCTGCAATGCACGGAAAATGCTCTCGGTACGGCCCGGGTGCTTGCGCTCCCACTCCACCAGCATGTCCTTGACCACCTGGCGCTGCAGGTTTTCCTGCGAGCCGCACAGGTTGCACGGGATGATCGGGAAGGCCTTCATGTCCGAGTAGGCCTGGATATCCTTCTCGCTGCAGTAGGCCAACGGGCGGATCACCACGTTGCGGCCATCGTCGGCACGCAGCTTCGGCGGCATGCCCTTGAGCGCGCCGTTGAAGAACATGTTGAGGAAGAAGGTTTCGACGATGTCGTCGCGGTGGTGCCCCAGCGCCATCTTGGTCGCACCGATTTCGTCGGCGAAGGTGTACAGCGTGCCGCGGCGCAGGCGCGAGCACAGCGAGCAGGTGGTCTTGCCCTCGGGCACCAGCTCCTTGACCACCGAGTAGGTGTCCTTCTCGACGATGTGGTACTCGACCCCCAGCGCCTTCAGGTACGCCGGCAGCACGTGCTCGGGGAACCCTGGTTGCTTCTGGTCCATGTTCACCGCAACGATCTCGAAGGTGATCGGCGCCACCTTCTGCAGGTGCAACAGAACATCGAGCATGGTGTAGCTGTCCTTGCCGCCGGACAGGCAGACCATGACCTTGTCGCCATCCTCGATCATGTTGTAGTCGGTGATGGCTTCGCCAGCGAGACGACGCAGGCGTTTTTGCAGTTTGTTCTGGTTGACCGAGAGGGTGCCCATAGCGCTTGAATCCGCGAGGTGTGACAAAAGGCGGCTATTTTACGCACAAACGCGCGCGTGCTGTAGGCATTCCGACAAAGACTTCAATGTAATCAACGGGGCGGGCGACAGCGCAATTTGCTCTAAAAAGCACGGTTTGTGCGGGTAACCGCTTCCTATACTGCGACATAAGGCCACATTACCGCTTGCTTCGGTGTTCGGCCTCGGGCCGCTTGCGCTCCATTTGGGGGCGTTTGGCAACATTGAGAGGAGTGACGGCATGATTCATCACGTTGTGGGGCTGTTTACCCATCCCGACCAGGAATGGCGGGAAATCCGTGGCGAAGAAGAATCCATCAGCCACATGTACCTGACGCACACCCTGATCCTTGCGGCGATCCCCGCAGTGTCCGCGTTCATCGGCACCACCCAGGTCGGCTGGGTGATCGGCGACCGGCCAGCCGTGATGCTGACCATGGAGAGTGCCCTGTGGATGAGCATCATGTCATACCTGGCGATGCTGGCAGGCGTGGCGGTAATGGGCGCGTTCATCCACTGGATGGCCCGCACCTACGATGCCAACCCATCCATGGCCCAGTGCATAGCCTTCGCCACCTATACGGCCACCCCATTGTTCATCGGCGGCCTGGCGGCGCTGTACCCGCACTTGTGGCTGGGCATGCTGATCGGCACCGCGGCGGTCTGTTACACGGTGTACCTGCTGTACGTCGGCTTGCCGACCTTCATGAACATACCCGCTGACGAAGGCTTCCTGTTCTCCAGCTCGGTGCTGGCGGTGGGCCTGGTAGTGCTGGTGGCGATCATGGCCGCCACGGTGATCATCTGGGGACTGGGCGTGGGGCCGGTCTACACCAACTAGAACAGACTCGACCAACACCGGGGCATCAACCAGGGGCCGCCGCAAGGCGGCCCTTGGCTGAGCGCTGACCGGTGGCTCGGCACATGGCCCGAGGTTGCGGCATAATGATCGGGTCAGGAGAACCACCCCGCCATGCCCGAGCTGCTCAAGCAACGCGTCGAAACCTGTTACCAGCAAGCCGAAACCTTCTTCAAACGCCAGTTCCCGCGCCCGGAAATCAGCTTCAAGCTGCGCGGGCAAAAAGCCGGCGTCGCCCACCTGCACGAGAACCTGCTGCGTTTCAACCTGCAGTTGTACCGTGACAATCAGGAGGACTTTCTGCGCCAGACGGTCGCGCACGAAGTGGCGCACCTGGTGGCCCACCAATTGTTCGGTGACCGCATCCAGGCCCATGGCGAGGAATGGCAACTGATCATGCGCGGCGTATACGAACTGCCGCCAAACCGCTGCCATAACTACGAGGTGCAACGGCGCGTGGTGACCCGTTACATCTACCGCTGCCCTTGCCCGCAGAGTGACTTCCCGTTTACCGCCCAGCGGCACAAGCTGGTACGCCAGGGCCGCCGTTACCTGTGCAAGCGTTGCCGGGAGATTCTGGTGTACAGCGGCGAGACCCGGGTTGAATAGGCCGGAACAGCCAATGGATAAATGCCTGTCAGTTAAGTAATTTGGGGCCGCTTTGCGACCCTTCGCGGGCACGCCCGCTCCCACTCGTTTGGCGCTGAAATCAAGAAATGCGCGATCACTTGTGGGAGCGGGCGTGCCCGCGAAGGGCTGCAAAGCAGCCCCAGTAACGCTTAACTGACAGGCATTAACCCGAGGGTCGCCTTCTTCGTACCTACCTGCGCCTTATTTCTCGACGAAGGCACGCTCGATCAGGTAGTCGCCCGGCTCGCGCATGCGCGGGGAGATCTTCAGGCCGAAGCTGTCCAGCACTTCGCTGGTCTCGTCGAGCATGCTCGGGCTACCGCAGATCATCGCACGGTCGTCCTGCGGGTTGATCGGCGGCAGGCCGATGTCGCTGAACAGCTTGCCGCTGCGCATCAGGTCGGTCAGGCGGCCCTGGTTCTCGAACGGCTCGCGAGTCACGGTCGGGTAGTAGATCAGTTTTTCGCGCACCGCCTCACCGAAGAACTCGTTCTGTGGCAGGTGCTCGGTGATGAATTCGCGGTAGGCCACTTCGTTCACGTAACGCACGCCGTGCACCAGGATCACTTTTTCGAAGCGCTCGTAGGTTTCCGGGTCCTGGATGACGCTCATGAACGGCGCCAGGCCAGTGCCGGTGCTCAGCAGGTACAGGTGCTTGCCTGGGTTCAGGTCGTCCAGTACCAGCGTGCCGGTAGGCTTCTTGCTGATGATGATCTCATCGCCTTCCTTCAGGTGCTGCAACTGCGAAGTCAGCGGGCCGTCCGGCACCTTGATGCTGAAGAACTCCAGGTGCTCTTCCCAGTTCGGCGAGGCGATGGAGTAGGCACGCATGAGCGGGCGGCCGCTTTCCTGCTGCAGGCCGATCATCACGAACTGACCGTTCTCGAAGCGCAGCCCCGGGTCGCGGGTGCACTTGAAGCTGAACAGGGTGTCGTTCCAGTGGTGCACACTGAGGACACGTTCGTGGTTCATGTTGCTCATCGATGGGGCTCCTGAAGAAAAACGCAGCGCGTGCAGCACGCATAGTTGCGCGATAGTTTAGGGGCAGCGACAATATCTGTTAACTGGATTATCAAGATATGTGTTATCGGTTATATCGATATGCGATTTACACTTCGTCAACTGCAAGTCTTCGTCGCGGTAGCCCAGCACCAGAGCGTCTCTCGCGCCGCTAGCCTGCTGGCCTTGTCGCAATCGGCCGCCAGCACCTCCATCACCGAACTGGAGCGGCAATCGAGCTGCCAACTGTTCGACCGCGCCGGCAAACGCCTGGCCCTCAACGCCCTCGGCCACCAGTTGTTGCCGCAGGCGGTCGCGCTGCTCGACCAGGCCAAGGAAATCGAAGACCTGCTCAATGGCAAGTCCGGTTTCGGCTCACTGGCGGTCGGCGCCACGCTCACCATTGGCAACTACCTGGCCACCCTGTTGATCGGCAGCTACATGCAGACCCACCCTGAGAGCCAGGTGAAGCTGCATGTCCAGAACACCGTGCATATCGTGCAGCAGGTTGCTCATTACGAAATTGATCTGGGTCTGATCGAAGGTGACTGCAACCACCCCGACCTGGAGGTCCAGCCTTGGGTGGAGGACGAACTGGTGGTGTTCTGCGCGCCCCAGCACCCGCTGGCCAAGCTGGGCCGTGCCGATATCGAAAGCCTGTCGCAGGAAGCGTGGATCCTGCGCGAACAAGGCTCGGGGACGCGCCTGACCTTCGACCAGGCCATGCGCCACCACCGCGCCAACCTCAACATCCGCCTGGAACTGGAGCACACCGAGGCGATCAAGCGTGCAGTGGAATCGGGGTTGGGTATCGGCTGCATTTCACGCCTGGCCCTGCGGGACGCCTTTCGCCGTGGCAGCCTGGTACCGGTGGAAACCCCGGAGCTGGACCTGATGCGCCAGTTCTACTTCATCTGGCACAAGCAGAAGTACCAGACGTCGGCCATGCGCGAATTTCTGGAGCTCTGCCGCAACTTCACCGCGGGCTTCACCCGCAGCGACGAAATCGTGTTGCCGCCGATCGCTTAAAGCAGGATCACCCCCCACACCAGCGCCACCATGCTCAGCGCCACCAGCTGTGCGGCGCTGCCCATGTCCTTGGCGTTTTTCGACAGCGGGTGGCGCTCCAGCGAAATGCGATCGATAGCAGCCTCGATCGCAGAGTTGAATAGCTCGACAATCAACCCCAGCAGGCACACGGCGATCATGATCGCTCGCTCTGCACGGCTGACCGGCAGCCAGAACGCCACCGGGATCAGCAGCACGTTGAGCAGCACCAGTTGGCGGAATGCCGCCTCGCCCTTGAAGGCCGCGCGCAGGCCGTCCAGCGAATAGCCAGCGGCGTTGAAGATACGTTTGAGGCCGGTCTGGCCTTTGAATGGCGATGTCATGTGAGTCATTTCACAACAGAAGGCCGGCAGGCTAGACCGGCTCAGGTCAAAAAAGCGTGAAGCCGCACGCGTCAGTGGCTGGCAACTGATTCAAGTTGTTGCAACAGCAGCGCAGCCTGGGTGCGGGTGCGCACCCCCAGTTTACGGAAAATCGCCGTGACGTGGGCCTTGATGGTGGCCTCCGAGACATTCAGCTCATAGGCAATCTGCTTGTTCAGCAGGCCTTCGCAGACCATGGTCAGCACCCGGAACTGCTGCGGCGTGAGGCTGGCCAGGCCTTCACTGGCGGCCTTGGCCTCGGCCGAAACATCGACCTTCTCGAACGCCTGCGGCGGCCACCAGACTTCGCCGTCGAGCACTTTGCGCACCGCATCCTGGATCACTTCCAGCGGGCTGGACTTGGGAATGAAGCCACTGGCGCCAAACTCGCGGGACTTGACCACCACGGCGGCCTCCTCCTGCGCCGAAACCATCACCACGGGAATTTGCGGGTATTGCCCGCGCAGCAGCACCAGCCCGGAAAAACCGTAGGCACCCGGCATGTTCAGGTCGAGGAGCACGAGGTCCCAGTCGGCTTTTTCGCTCAACCGCACCTCCAGCTCGGCAATGCTCGCGACCTCGACCAGGCGAACGTCCGGGCCAAGGCCGAGGGTAACGGCCTGGCGCAGGGCGCCGCGAAACAGCGGGTGGTCATCGGCAATCAGGATTTCGTAAGTGGCCATCGATCTAAGGATCCTGTTCTGTCCCGGGCACTGGGGGTTGCCAAGTGCCCGACGGGGAATCGGCGCCAAGGATGCCGAGCACGGTCAAGGGTGGTCAAGCCAACCGCCTTGCCGCCTCGCCCACCCTGGCTGCCAGCCCTGTCATTATGAACCAAAGCCGGGTGGGTGCCCCTTGGACTATAGGAAGGTATGCAAACGCTGATGGGTCTCGTCCTGCTCGTCCAGCGGCAGGCGCCGCTTGCCACTGAGGTAATGCAGGCTGAATACATCCAGGTAGGCATCCAGTGCCTGCGACGCCAGGCTATCGCCGGCCAGCTCCAGGCACATGGCTGCAACTTCTGCGGTGCAGAAGTGATCATCGCGCTTGGAACGGCGCAGGCGGTAGCGTGACATCTGTTCGGCCTGCAGGCTCAACACCGGGAACCGGTCCAGGTAGGGGCTTTTGCGGAACATCTTGCGCGCCTCGGTCCAAGTGGCATCCAGCAGGATGAACAGCGGGCGCTTGCCCGGCTCACGCACCACCTCGCTGACCACCCGCTGCGGGGCGACGAACTCACCTGGGAAAACGATATAGGGCTGCCAGTGCGGGTCGTCGAGCAGGGCCAGCAGGCGCTCGTCAACCGAGGTGCGCAGCCAGCCGAACGCCGAGGTATCTTCGATCAGGTCGGCAATCAGCCAGCCGGTATTGGTGGGTTTCAGTGGCTCGGTGTCGTGCATCAGCAGACACATGCCGGCGTCGGCCTGCACGCGGGGCTTCCAGGCGCACAGGCAATGGCTGGCAATGACCCGGCAATCCGGGCAACGCTCGGCCCGCGACCCTCGGGCAATGAAAGGCTTGTTGCTGCGGGCCAGGCGCTCGGCACGCAGGCGCGCTACCGCATGGCTCATGCCGGCAGGCCTGTGGAAAGATGGGAAATGGGCACAAGGATGGCTCTGGGAAAACAAGGGCGCCAGTTTACCAGAATCCTTATAATCGGGCTTTCCCGTACCCTTGGGCTACCGCCAGCCCAGGGTTGACGGAACGCCGTCGACCCGCGCATGTCAAAGCGCCAGTCATCGAACCAGGAGATACCCATGCTGCGCCTTATCGCCCCCGCCCTGAGCCTGATGCTCGCCCTGCCCCTGGCAGCCCAGGCGGCTTCCAAACAGGACTACGACCTGAACAAGATGCTGGAAAAGGTCGCCAAAGAGAGCAGCGTCGGCACCCCACGTGCCATCAATGAAGACATCCTCGACCAGGGTTACACCGTGGAAGGCAAGGCGCTGGTCAACCACCTCAGCGTGCGCCAGAGCCACGCCGAGCGCATGCAGGCCAACCCTGCACAGGTGCGCAGCCAATTGGGCGACAGCGTGTGCCGCAACAACGGCTTCCGCAACCTGATGTCCAAGGGCGCGGTGATGGTTTACCGGTTCACCGTCTACAAAACCAACCAGCCGATCATGGACCAGGCCTTCGACAATGCCAGCTGCGTAGCCGGCAACAAGAAGAAGTAAACGCCGCGCCCAGGCTAGACCTGGTTTTCCTCCCGTGCGCGCCAGTGCCCCTCGGCAGCTTCGGCGCGCATCTCGGCCAATAGCGCCTGCACGTAGCGCGACTGGCATTCCAGGCCTGCGAGCCGGCGCTGGCACTCGGCCTCCAGGCTTAGGTGATGTACCTGGGCGGCACGTTCCAATTGCTGGTAGAGCTGCAGGTCCACTTCGATGACCAAGCGATGCATACCGCCACCTCCCGCATCGATACGTTTCGCTTTACCAGTTAACCAAACCCCTGCCGCCATTGGCCACGTGCCGACGGGTGGCGCTGGCAATACCCCCGGCACGATCGGCCGCCACGGTCTAGATTGAGGTTTAGAGGTATTGGTGCAGAAGGAGACGTTGCATGCCTTACCAATCGAACGAATCGCTGTTCAGCCACTTCCAGGACAACCATATCGACCTGAGCCACATCGACGCCCAATTGCAACTGGTTGCACCCGACAGCCCTAACCTGCCGCTGTACCGTGACATGATGCTGACCATCCTGCGCATGGCCCACGATGACAGTGACCGCTGGAGCGCCAAGATCACCCTGCAGGCCTTGCGCGAACTGGACCAGTCGTTCCGCACCCTGCAGCGCTACAAGGGCCGCCGCAAGGTGACCGTGTTCGGCTCGGCGCGTACGCCGCTGGAACACCCGATGTATGCACTGGCCCGTGAACTGGGCGCTACCCTGGCGCGCTCGGACCTGATGGTCATCACCGGCGCAGGCGGCGGCATCATGGCTGCAGCCCACGAAGGCGCCGGCAGCGCCCACAGCCTGGGCTTCAACATCACCCTGCCTTTTGAACAGCATGCCAACCCTACGGTGGACGGCACCGACAAGCTGCTGCCTTTCCACTTCTTCTTCATCCGCAAACTGTTCTTCGTCAAGGAGGCCGACGCCCTGGTGCTGTGCCCGGGCGGCTTCGGCACCCTCGATGAGGCGCTGGAAGTGCTGACCCTGATCCAGACCGGCAAAAGCCCGCTGGTCCCCGTGGTATTGCTGGACTCACCGGGCGGTAGCTTCTGGCGTGATTGCCTGGGCTTCATCAGCCGCCAACTGGAGGACAACCATTACATTCTGCCCAGCGACCTGAAGCTGGTGCGCCTGGTGCACAGTGCCGAGGAGGCGGTGGAGGAAATCAACCAGTTCTACCGCAACTATCACTCCAGCCGCTGGTTGAACAGCCAGTTCGTGATCCGCATGCATCACGCCCTGAGCGAGGCGGCGCTGTCTGACATCGAGGAAGGCTTTGCTGACCTGCGCCTGAGCGGCAAGTACCACCAGCAAGCAGACAGCAGCGCCGAACATGAGTTGGGGGACTACAGCCACCTGACCCGTTTGTCGTTCGCCTTCAATGGCCGAAACCAAGGGCGCCTGCGCGAACTGGTGGACTTCATCAACCTGCCGGAGAACTGGGCCAAGCCACAGCCCATGCATACCACGCAGCGGGCCAGGGAGGCGTTGAAGGCCAGCTGATCAGGCACTAGGGGCAGCGCGCTGAAGAGTACCTGCGTTGCCGATGTTCGCGGCTGAGGCCGCTGCTACGGGGATTGTTGCGAGGTCTGCGGCGGCTAGTAATCGTCGAGGTCTCGCCCGCTGAGCAAGCGGCCGATCATGTCCATGGTGAAGCCCCGATAGGCGAGAAAACGGGTTTGCTGGGCGCGGCTGCGCGGGTCCTGCGGGCGTTGCCCGGCGAACTTGCGCTGCCATACATCCCGCATGCGTTCGGCCCAATCCACGCCGCTTTCACGCAGCGCCTGCTCAATGTCGGCGCGCAGCAAACCACGCTGCCCCAGCTCTTCACGAATACGTGCTGGGCCATAGCCAGATCCGGAACGGTAACGAATGAAGCTCTCGAGATAACGGGCTTCACTCAGCAGACCCTCTTCGGTGAGCCGGTCGAGCTCTGGCTCGATCAGCTCATCGGAGGCACCGCGCTGACGCAACTTGCGCGTCAGCTCGACGCGACCATGCTCACGTCGCGCAAGCAGGTCCATGGCTGTCCGCCGAATGGCGACGGGGGTGTCGAGTACGGCGGACATGTTCAGCTATAAACCACGCGATCAATAACCGGCTTCAGCGTCGGCCATGTCGTCGGCACCCGCTTCGACAGCGGCAGCTTTACCGGCTGCGGCTACAGCGCCAGCGTTCAGCAGCTTCTCACGGATCTGCCTCTCGATCTCTGTACCGATAGCCGGGTTTTCCGCCAGGTACTTGGCCGCGTTGGCTTTACCTTGGCCAATCTTGTTGCCCTGGTAGGCATACCAGGCACCGGACTTCTCGACCAGGCCTTGGGCAACGCCCAAGTCGATGATCTCACCGTTACGGTAGATACCCTTGCCGTAGAGGATCTGGAACTCGGCCTGACGGAACGGAGGCGAGACCTTGTTCTTGACGATCTTGACGCGGGTTTCGCTGCCGACCACCTCGTCGCCTTCCTTGACAGCGCCGGTGCGGCGGATGTCCAGACGCACAGAGGCGTAGAACTTCAGGGCGTTACCACCGGTGGTGGTTTCCGGGCTACCGAACATGACGCCGATCTTCATGCGGATCTGGTTGATGAAGATGACCAGGCAGTTGGCGTTCTTGATGTTACCGGTGATCTTGCGCAGCGCCTGGGACATCAGGCGAGCCTGAAGGCCCACGTGCATGTCGCCCATTTCGCCTTCGATCTCGGCCTTGGGTACCAGCGCGGCCACCGAGTCGACGATGATCACGTCAACTGCGTTGGAACGCACCAGCATGTCGGTGATTTCCAGGGCCTGCTCACCCGTGTCCGGCTGCGAGACCAGCAGGTCGTCGACATTGACGCCCAGCTTGCCGGCATATTCAGGGTCGAGTGCGTGCTCGGCGTCGACGAAGGCGCAGGTGGCGCCATTCTTCTGGGCTTCGGCGATGACCGACAGGGTCAGCGTGGTCTTACCCGACGATTCCGGACCGTAGATTTCGACGATACGGCCCTTTGGCAGACCACCAATGCCCAAGGCAATGTCCAGGCCCAGAGAGCCGGTAGAGATGGCCGGGATAGCCTGGCGCTCGTGGTCGCCCATGCGCATTACCGCGCCTTTACCGAATTGACGTTCGATCTGACCCAGGGCCGCAGCCAAGGCGCGCTTCTTGTTGTCGTCCATTGAAATCCTCACGTGTTCGACGGGCCCTGACGGCCGCAATACCTGTATAAGTAGCCAGTATTATTCCACAGGCTAGCGCTGGCGCAAACCCCTGTCTTCGAATTCCTCGCCAGCAAGCTGTAACAAGCCGTCTAACGCGGCGCTCACCGTCTGTCGGCGCACCGCTTCGCGGTCGCCGTCGAACTGCCGCCGCTGGCTGATCACCCGACTGCCGTCGCCCCAGGCCAGCCACACGGTACCCACGGGTTTGGCCGGCGAGCCGCCATCCGGCCCCGCCACCCCGCTTACCGCCACCGCAAAGCGCGCGCCGCTGGCCGCCTGGGCGCCGCGGACCATGGCCTCGACCACCTCCTGGCTGACCGCCCCCACCTGCCCGAACAGCGCCTCGGGCACCCCCAGCTGGCGGGTTTTCTGGGCGTTGGAGTACGTCACGTAACCGGCCTCGAACCAGGCGGAGCTACCGGGGATGCGTGTGATGGCTTGCGCGATGCCGCCACCCGTGCAGGACTCGGCAGTGGTCACTTGGGCATCCAAACGGCGCAGATGTTCACCCAAACGGGCGGCAAGCAGGGTGATCGGGTCCATGTCGGGCTCCTCCAGGGCGGCCCTCTACCCTACCACCCTGCCGGCAACCTGGCTCAGGAAACCTGCAGCACCGCAGCGGCCTGCGGCGGCCGCCGGCCAGTGTTCCGTGCGTGCCTGCATCTCGCGAAAAAAGCCTGTACCATTGCCGGTTTACCGCCAACCAGATCACCCGCTGTAAGGCCCTGAATGTCTGATCTCTCCGCACACACCCCGATGATGCAACAGTACTGGAAGCTGAAGAATCAGCACCCGGAGCAGTTGATGTTCTACCGCATGGGCGACTTCTACGAGATCTTCTACGAAGATGCGAAAAAAGCCGCCAAACTGCTGGACATCACGCTGACCGCGCGCGGCCAGTCGGCCGGCCAGTCCATCCCCATGTGCGGGATTCCGTTCCATTCGCTGGAAGGTTACCTGGCCAAGCTGGTCAAACTGGGCGAATCGGTGGTGATCTGCGAGCAGATCGGCGACCCGGCGACCAGCAAGGGCCCGGTCGAGCGCCAGGTGGTGCGCATCATCACCCCCGGCACGGTCAGCGATGAAGCCCTGCTCGACGAACGCCGCGACAACCTGATTGCCGCGCTGCTCGGTGACGAGCGCCTGTTCGGCCTGGCCGTACTGGACATCACCAGCGGTAACTTCAGCGTGCAGGAGATCAAGGGCTGGGAAAACCTGCTGGCCGAACTCGAGCGCCTGAACCCGGTCGAGCTGCTGATCCCCGACGACTGGCCACGCGACCTGCCCGCCGAGAAGCGCCCGGGCGCGCGGCGCCGTGCACCGTGGGACTTCGACCGCGACTCAGCGCGCAAGGCCTTGTGCCAGCAGTTCGCAACCAAGGACCTGAAGGGCTTCGGCTGCGACAAGCTGACCCTGGCCATCGGTGCCGCTGGCTGCCTGCTGACCTACGCCAAGGAAACCCAGCGCACGGCGCTGCCGCACCTGCGCAGCCTGCGCCATGAGCGCCTGGACGATACGGTCATCCTCGATGGCGCCAGCCGGCGCAACCTGGAACTGGACATCAACCTGGCCGGCGGGCGCGACAATACCCTGCAATCGGTGGTCGACCGCTGCCAGACGGCCATGGCCAGCCGCCTGCTGAGCCGCTGGCTGAACCGCCCGCTGCGCGACCTCAAGGTGCTCCAGGCACGCCAGGACTCGATTCGCTGCCTGCTCGACGGCTACCGTTTCGAAAAGCTGCAGCCACAGCTGAAAGAAATTGGCGACATCGAGCGCATCCTGGCGCGTATCGGCCTGCGTAACGCCCGCCCGCGTGACCTGGCCCGGCTGCGCGACGCTCTGGGCGCGCTGCCCGAGTTGCAGAACGCCATGACCGAGCTCGAAGCGCCGCACCTGGCACGCCTGGCTGCGATCACCGGTACCTACCCCGAGCTGGCCAGCCTGCTGGAACGGGCGATCATCGACAACCCGCCGGCGGTCATCCGCGATGGGGGCGTGCTCAAGGCCGGTTACGACAACGAACTGGACGACCTGCTGGCCATCAGCGAAAACGCCGGGCAGTTCCTGATCGACCTCGAAGCCCGCGAAAAGGCGCGCACCGGCCTGGCCAACCTGAAGGTCGGCTACAACCGGGTGCACGGCTACTTCATCGAGCTGCCGACCAAGCAGGCCGAACAGGCCCCCGGCGACTACATTCGTCGCCAGACCCTCAAAGGTGCCGAACGCTTCATCACGCCGGAGCTGAAGGCCTTCGAGGACAAGGCATTGTCGGCCAAGAGCCGCGCCCTGGCCCGCGAGAAGATGCTCTACGACGCCCTGCTGGAGACCCTGATCAGCCACCTGGCGCCGCTGCAGGACAGCGCTGCCGCCCTGGCCGAACTGGACGTACTCAGCAACCTGGCCGAGCGCGCGCTGAACCTCGACCTGAACTGCCCACGCTTTGTCGACGAGCCCTGCCTGCGGATCGAGCAAGGCCGTCACCCGGTCGTCGAGCAGGTCCTGACCACGCCGTTCGTGGCCAACGACCTGGGCCTGGACAACAACACGCGCATGCTGATCATCACCGGCCCGAACATGGGCGGTAAGTCCACCTACATGCGCCAGACCGCCCTGATCGTGCTGCTGGCCCACATCGGTTGTTTCGTACCGGCCGCCAGCTGCGAGCTGTCGCTGGTCGACCGCATCTTCACCCGTATCGGCTCCAGTGACGACCTGGCCGGCGGGCGCTCGACATTCATGGTCGAGATGAGCGAAACCGCCAACATCCTGCACAATGCCACTGACCGCAGCCTGGTGCTGATGGACGAAGTGGGCCGGGGCACCAGCACCTTCGACGGCCTGTCGCTGGCCTGGGCCGCCGCCGAGCGGCTGGCCGAACTGCGCGCTTACACGCTGTTCGCCACCCACTATTTCGAACTCACCGTGCTGCCGGAAAGCGAGCCACTGGTGGCCAACGTGCACCTGAACGCCACCGAGCACAACGAACGCATCGTGTTCCTGCACCACGTACTGCCTGGGCCTGCCAGCCAGAGCTACGGCCTGGCGGTGGCACAACTGGCGGGCGTGCCGGCCGTGGTGATCCAACGTGCCCGCGAACACCTTGGCCGGCTGGAAACCACCAGCCTGCCCCATGAGCAGCCTGTGGCCCAAAAGGCCAAGGACGCGCCGCAGGTGCCGCACCAGAGCGACCTGTTCGCCAGCCTGCCACACCCGGCCATTGAAAAGCTGGGCAAACTGCAGCTGGACGACATGACCCCGCGCCAAGCTATCGAAATGCTATATCAACTAAAGAACCTGTTATAACGGCGCCCATTACAAGCTGGTAGAATCCGCCGCGGTTTGCTGGTGCTGCAGGTTATTAGCCTGGCCTGCAGCCACATGCCCGTAAACCGCGCGGCCCCGAGAGGAAGGGCCGCCGCCGTCGCCTGAGGAGAGAATTAAAAATGACCTTCGTTGTCACCGACAACTGCATCAAATGCAAATACACCGACTGCGTGGAAGTCTGTCCGGTGGACTGCTTCTACGAAGGCCCGAACTTCCTGGTTATCCACCCGGACGAGTGCATCGACTGCGCCCTGTGCGAGCCGGAGTGCCCAGCGCAAGCGATTTTCTCGGAAGACGAAGTGCCCGCGGGCATGGAGAACTTCATCGAGCTGAACGCCGAGTTGGCGGAAATCTGGCCGAACATTACCGAGCGTAAGGATGCCCTGCCAGACGCCGAAGAGTGGGATGGCAAGACTGGCAAGATTGCCGACCTGGAGCGCTGATAGCGCTGAAATGCCAAAAGGCCCTGCGGGGCCTTTTTTTGTGCCGGCAAAACTGCGGACAAAAAAAGGGGCGGTTTGACCCGCCCACATTTTTTTCCGTAGTCCCTGCTTGTCCCAAACATCATCCTGATGAAATCGCGTCTTGCGATGTCCTTGGCCTTCATCCTGAAAGCCTGTGCATGTCCCTGTGCACAGTTCGAATACTAGCGGGTTCAACAGCGTGGGCAAGCGCCGGAGTTTGCCGGATATTGCCGGGGAAATATTTACTCACTTGAAGATAACCCTTGTTTTTCAACAGGTTATGAAAAACCAATATCTGAAAACGACATTGATTTACTGCCGCTCGCTAAAATGGCTTACAGCACGAGTAAGCAAAGGCTTACAGCAGGTGTTAGCGGGGTAGCGCAATACATATTTGACAGGTTTCTTGCCGGGCAGTTCTGAGGCAGCTTTCGCTGTGCTTCAGCGCACAAACAAAAACGCCCCGAGGTTATCGGGGCGTTCGTGAGCGACTGCTTTGGCTACTGGAACAAAGACTCGCTGGACAAACCGTTCTTCTCCAGGATCTCGCGCAGGCGCTTCAGGCCTTCTACCTGAATCTGCCGCACCCGTTCGCGGGTCAGGCCAATCTCCAGCCCAACATCCTCCAGGGTGCTGCTTTCGTGCCCGCGCAGCCCGAAGCGGCGTACCACCACCTCACGCTGCTTGTCGGTCAACTCGCCCAGCCACTGGTCGATACTCTGCGACAGGTCGTCGTCCTGCAGCAGTTCGCAGGGGTCGGTGGGACGGTCGTCGGTCAAGGTATCGAGCAGGGTCTTGTCCGAATCCGGGCCGAGCGAAACGTCTACCGACGACACCCGCTCGTTCAGGCCGAGCATGCGCTTGACCTCGGCAACGGGCTTTTCCAGCAAGGTGGCGATTTCTTCCGGCGAGGGTTCGTGGTCCAGCTTCTGCGTCAACTCGCGCGCAGCGCGCAGGTAGACGTTGAGCTCCTTGACCACGTGGATCGGCAGGCGGATGGTGCGGGTCTGGTTCATGATCGCCCGTTCGATGGTCTGGCGAATCCACCAGGTCGCATAGGTCGAAAAACGGAAACCGCGCTCCGGGTCGAACTTCTCCACCGCACGGATCAGGCCCAGGTTGCCTTCCTCGATCAGGTCGAGCAACGACAGGCCACGGTTGACGTAACGACGGGCAATTTTCACAACCAGGCGAAGGTTGCTTTCGATCATGCGCTTGCGGCCGGCAGGATCACCTTTTTGCGACAGACGCGCAAAATGGACTTCTTCTTCCGGCGACAGCAGTGGCGAGAAACCGATCTCGTTGAGGTACAGCTGGGTGGCGTCTAGCGCCCGGGTGTAATCGATATACTTGTGTTGCTTGAGCGAAGAGCCCGATTTGGCCCTCGTCCGAACCGAAGATACAGCAGGTTCGTCTGACACCACATCCGTTTCCAAAACGATGCCCGTCTCCATCAGGAGGACGTCATCGTCGATGTCAAACTCCGGCACTTCTTTACTGAGAGCCATTGTTATAGTCCTTTGCTGAGTTCGAACTCAGACTCGAGCGGCACCTTTATCCCTGGCAGCGCTTGAGCCTGTCCCCTCTACATCACAGGAACAGGCCGGGTACAACGGTCAACGACGTGGCAGGAACTGGAGCGGATCGACGGGTTTGCCCTGGCGGCGAATCTCGAAATGCAGCTTCACCCGATCAGTGCCCGTGGACCCCATTTCAGCAATCGACTGCCCTGCCTTGACCTGCTGCCCCTCCCGAACCAACAGCCTGCGGTTGTGACCGTAGGCACTGACGTAGGTATCGCTGTGCTTGATGATGATCAGCTCGCCGTAGCCCCTTAATCCACTCCCGGCGTAAACCACTGCACCATCAGACGCAGCAAAAACAGGCTGTCCCAAATCACCGGCGATATCAATGCCTTTATTCAAACTACCGTTTGAAGCAAATTTTCCAATCAGCACCCCATTGGCGGGCCAGGTCCACCCCCCCACCGCGCGCTCTGCGGCAGGCACAGTGGCGACCACCGGCGCGCTAACGGTGCCAGCCGGGGTAGCGGGTTTGCTGGAACTGGCGGGCGCTGTGACAGGCCGCCGCGTGACCGTGGTGCGGCTTGAAGAGGACGGGCCGGACACCACTGTAGTGCTGCTGCCGGAGCCGCTGCTGAAACGAATGGCCTGGCCCGGGCGGATGGTGTAAGGCGGCGCGATACCATTACGGGCCGCCAGCTCCTTGTAATCCCAGCCATAACGGAAGGCGATGGAGAACAGGGTATCGCCAGGCTTGACGACGTATTGCCCGGAGGTCACCGTCGGGCGCTTGGGCGCACTGCTGTTGCGGTCGACCACGCGCGCGCTGTTGCTGCCGGTGCTCGAGCAACCCACCAGTAGCGTGCCCATGGCCAATGCGATCACCAGAAGCTTGAAGCCCGAACCGTCCTTGCGCTGCCGAATGACTGTGTGACCCACCCGCGCTCCCCTCATGGTGCCGAAAAACGATATGAAGACAAGAAATGCAATATTGTTGCAATTATAACCAAGCGAGCCGGGATTGGCAGGCCGCCGCCAGGCTGTAGCGCAGCGTTACTGCAAGCGATGCGTTTACGCCACGCCCGCCTGATAGACAGGGCGGCGCCGCGAGAATTCGCCGCCCACGCAAAAATACCCCGGGCCGCGCACCAGTGCTGCTCAGGCCAGCGGCCCGTTCAGCAACGGGACAAAACGCACCGCACCGAGTACGCGACGCGAGAAGCCATGCTCTTCGCGGACGATCAGCATCAATTGCTGCGCTTCGCCCGCAGGCCCTACCGGTATGACCAGCCGGCCACCGGGTGCCAGTTGGTCAAGCAGCGCCTGGGGCACTTCCGGTGCCACGGCAGTGACGATGATGCCGTTGTACGGTGCCAGCGCCGGCCAGCCCTCGCAACCGTCGCCCCAGCGGAACACCACGTTGCGCAGGTTCAGCTCCAGTAAACGCTCCTTGGCACGGTCTTGCAGCACCTTGATGCGCTCCACCGAGAATACCCGCTCGACCAACTGCGCCAGCACCGCCGTCTGGTAGCCGGACCCGGTGCCGATCTCCAGCACCTTGTCCAGCGGCCCGGCTTCAAGCAGCAACTCGCTCATGTGGGCAACCATGAATGGCTGCGAGATGGTCTGGTTGTGGCCGATTGGCAGTGCGGTGTCTTCGTAGGCGCGGTGCGCCAGCGCTTCGTCGACGAACAGGTGGCGCGGGGTGCGGCGGATCACGTCGAGCACCTGGGTGTTCGAGACGCCCTCTTCGCACAGGCGCTGGATCAGCCGCTCCCGGGTCCGTTGGGAGGTCATGCCGATGCCCCGCCGCAGCATATCGTCCTCGCGCATCAGAGCAGGCCCTCCAGCCAACCATCGAGCTGCTCGAAGGCATCACTGAAGGTGCGGTCGAGTTGCAGCGGGGTGATCGACACGTAACCCTGCATCACCGCATGGAAGTCGGTGCCTGGGCCGCCGTCCTCGGCATCGCCGGCAACGGCGATCCAGTAGCCTTCCTTGCCGCGCGGGTTGACCACCTTCGTTGGCGCGGCAGCCCGCGCGCGGTGCCCCAGGCGGGTCAGCTGGATGCCGCGGATGTGCGCCAACGGCAGGTTGGGAATGTTGACGTTGAGCACGGTACGCGGGGGCAGTGCCAGGCGCGACTGCGCCTCGACCAGGCGCCGGGCGATATGCGCAGCGGTCGGCAGGTTGTCGGGCTGGCGCGAGAGCAGCGAGAACGCCAGCGACGTCCCCCCGAGAAAGCGCCCCTCCAGCGCCGCGGCGACCGTACCCGAATACAGTACGTCGTCCCCCAGGTTGGCACCCAGGTTGATCCCCGACACCACCATGTCCGGGGTGTACGGCAACAGCCCGTTGAGCCCCAGGTGCACGCAGTCGGTCGGCGTACCGTTGAGGCTGATGAAGCCGTTGGCCAAGGTCTGCGGGTGCAGGGGCCGGTCCAGCGTCAGCGAACTGCTGGCGCCGCTCTTGTCTTGCTCTGGGGCAATTACCGCGCACTCGGCGTAATCCGCCAGCGCAGCGTGCAGCGCGGCGATCCCGGGTGCGGTAACACCGTCGTCGTTCGAAATCAGAATACGCATGGGCTGTCCGTCTGCCCTGCCGACACCAGATCCACGACTTCACGCACCACCACGGTGGCGAAGCATCCGGCCGGCAGGACGAATTCCAGTTGCAGGATATCAGGCTCGGGATAATGCCACGTAAGGCCGCCAATAGGGAGCCGCAGAATACGCCGTTCGTGATCCATGCCCGCCAGGGCCAGCCACTGGCACAGCGCCGGTTGCTGGTCGCCTACGGCATTTTCCAGCTGCGCGGGCGCGGCGGCGGCGGGCGAACCGCCCGCGCCCCACATCGGGCCAGTCGGGTGCAGGTCGAGAATGGCCAGGCGCGGGTCGGTACATTCCGCTTCACCTGCAGGGAAAAAACTGCGGCTGTCGGTGAACGCCAGCAGATCGCCGACCTGAGCCCGGTTCCAGCTGCCGTCGGCGACACGCGCCGCCAGCACCTGGTTGAACAGGTAGCTGCGTCCGGCCGACAGCAGCCGTGAGCGCGTGTTGCGTTGCTCGGGCAAGGCCTTGCGCGCCGCCCACTCCAGGGCGTCATGGACATTGCCACCGCCGTGACCGAAGCGTTGGCTGCCGAAATAGTTGGGCACGCCGTGTTGCTTGAGCAGTTGCAGCCGCGCATCCAGCGCCTGGTGATCGGCGTTCAGCGCGGTCAGGCGCAAGGTGAAGCCGTTGGCCGAATGCGCACCACGCTGCAGCTTGCGCTGGTGGCGCACCTGCTTGAGCACGCGCAGGGTGGCATCTTCGGCGCGTGACAGGTCCGGGTCGGCCTTGCCTGGCAGGTGCAGGCTGAACCACTGGCGGGTCAGCGCCTGGCGGTCCTTCAGCCCGGCATAGCTGATGCTGCGCACCGGCACGCCTGCGGCGCGGGCCAGGCGGCGGGCGGCTTCTTCGGTATTGAGGTCACGCTTTTCGACCCACAACCACAGGTGCTCGCCCTGGCCCGACAACGGGATATCCAACACCTCGTCGACCTGGAAGTCCTCGGCCACTGCCTTGAGCACGGCGGTGCCCAATACTTCGCCCGATGCACGCGGGCCCAGCAGTTGCAGTTCCGTCATGCTGGCAGCAGCAGGGCAACCGAATGCACGGCAATGCCCTCCTCGCGGCCGCAGAAACCGAGTTTTTCGGTGGTAGTGGCCTTGACGTTGACCTGGTCGAGTTCGACTTGCAGATCTTCGGCGATCAACTGCCGCATGGTGTTAACGTGCGGGGCCATTTTCGGCGCCTGGGCGACGATGGTGGCGTCGACGTTGCCGACCTTCCAGCCCTTGGCGTGGACGATGCCCACCACGTGCCGCAACAGCACGCGGCTGTCGGCACCCTTGAACTGTGGGTCGGTGTCGGGGAAGTGCTTGCCGATGTCACCCAGCGCTGCAGCGCCAAGCAAGGCATCGCTCAGGGCGTGCAGCAGCACGTCGCCGTCGGAATGGGCCAGCAGGCCGAATGTGTGCGGGATACGCACCCCGCCCAAGGTAATGAAATCACCGTCGCAGAAACGATGCACATCGTAGCCGTGGCCAATACGCATAAGAAAACGCCCTGAATGAGTCAGGGCGTGATTCTACCTGCTTTGGCTGCCATTGGGGCTGGAGGTGATCGCCTCAAGATTTTTAGCGCCCATGCGATCGAGCGCCGCCCGCGCGGCGCTCGATCTCACAGCCCCCGAAAAAGCAAAGCCCTACACCCGCCCCAGCGCCACCGCATGGTGGCGCAGGTGCTCTTCGATGAAGCTGGCAATGAAGTAGTAGCTGTGGTCATAGCCTGGCTGCAGGCGCAGGGTCAGCTCGTGGCCACCCTTGCGTGCTGCCTGCTCCAGCGCTTCAGGTTTGAGCTGCTTTTCGAGGAAGTCGTCACGGTCGCCCTGGTCCACCAGCAACGGTGGGCACTCGCCAGCGGCCGTCTCGGCCAGCAGTACGCTGGCATCCCACTCACGCCAGCGCGCGCGGTCGTCACCCAGGTAGCGGCTGAAGGCTTTCTCGCCCCACGGGCAATCCATGGGGTTGCTGATCGGCGAAAACGCCGACACCGAGCGATAACGCCCCGGGTTGCGCAAAGCGCACACCAGCGCACCGTGCCCACCCATGGAATGGCCGCTGATGCTGCGCTCGGCCGAGGCCGGGAAATGCGCCTCGATCAACGCCGGCAGCTCCTCTACCACATAGTCATGCATGCGGTAGTGCTTGGCCCAAGGCTGCTGGGTGGCATTGAGGTAGAAGCCGGCCCCCAGGCCAAAGTCCCAGGCGCCGTCCGGGTCGCCAGGCACCTGCTCGCCACGCGGGCTGGTGTCCGGCGCAACGATGATCAACCCCAGTTCGGCAGCCAGGCGCTGGGCGCCGGCCTTCTGCATGAAGTTTTCGTCGGTACAGGTCAGGCCGCTCAGCCAGTACAGCACCGGCAGCTTGGCACCCTGCTCGGCCTGTGGCGGCAGGTACACGGCGAACACCATGTCGCAACCCAGCACGCTGGAATGGTGCCGGTAGCGCTTGTGCCAGCCGCCGAAGCTTTTCTGGCAAGAGATGTTATCCAGGCTCATGGCGCACCTCAGAAGTGGATGACGCTGCGAATGCTCTTGCCTTCATGCATCAGGTCGAAGGCCTTGTTGATGTCTTCCAGGCCCATGGTGTGGGTGATGAACGTATCCAGCGGAATCTCGCCTTTCTCGGACATTTCCACGTAGCTCGGCAACTCGCTGCGGCCACGCACGCCACCGAACGCAGAGCCACGCCAGACCCGGCCGGTCACCAGCTGGAACGGCCGGGTAGCGATTTCCTGGCCGGCACCGGCCACGCCGATGATCACCGACTCGCCCCACCCTTTGTGGCAGCATTCCAGGGCAGCACGCATCAGTTGCACGTTACCGATACATTCGAAGGAGAAGTCCACGCCACCGTCGGTCAGGTCGACAATCACTTCCTGGATCGGGCGGTCGTAGTCTTTCGGGTTGATGCAGTCGGTGGCGCCCAGTTGACGGGCGATCTCGAACTTGGCCGGGTTGATGTCGATGGCGATGATGCGCGAGGCCTTGGCCTTCACCGCACCGATCACTGCCGACAGGCCGATGCCGCCGAGGCCGAAGATGGCCACGGTGTCACCCGGCTTGACCTTGGCGGTGTTGAGCACGGCACCGATACCGGTAGTCACGCCGCAGCCCAGCAGGCAGACCTTTTCCAGAGGGGCTTCTTTCTGGATCTTGGCCACCGAGATTTCCGGCAACACCGTGTACTCGGAGAAGGTCGAGGTGCCCATGTAGTGGAACAGTTGCTGGCCTTTGTAGGAGAAGCGCGTGGTGCCGTCCGGCATCAGGCCCTTGCCTTGGGTAGCACGGATCGCCTGGCACAGGTTGGTCTTGCCCGACAGGCAGAACTTGCACTTGCCGCATTCCGGGGTGTACAGCGGGATCACGTGGTCGCCCACGGCCAGCGAGGTCACGCCCTCGCCTACGGCTTCGACGATCGCACCGCCTTCATGGCCAAGAATGGATGGGAAGATGCCCTCCGGGTCGGCACCCGACAGGGTGTAGGCGTCGGTGTGGCAGACACCGCTGGCGACCACGCGCAGCAGCACTTCACCGGCCTTGGGCATGGCCACGTCGACTTCGACGATTTCCAGGGGTTTCTTGGCTTCGAAGGCTACAGCAGCACGGGACTTGATCATCGAGTGTCTCCAGACAGGGTGTCGGTTCAGATCACCAGTGTAATTCACTGACTTTTGATGAATAATCCAGGCAAAGACAAAACATTATTGCTGTGCAGGGATAATCATGAACAACCGCTGGGAAGGCATCGATGAATTCGTGGCTGTCGCCGAATCGGGGCAGTTCACGGCTGCCGCCGAGCGCCTGGGGGTTTCGTCGTCACACATCAGCCGGCAGATCGCCCGGCTGGAAGAACGCTTGCAGACCCGCCTGCTGTACCGCAGTACCCGCCGCGTGACCTTGAGTGAAGCCGGGCAGACCTTTCTGCAGCATTGCCAGCGCCTGCAGGATGGCCGTGAAGAAGCCCTGCGCGCCATGGGTGACCTGGCCAGCGAGCCCAAGGGCCTGCTGCGCATGACCTGCGCGGTGGCCTATGGCGAGCGCTTCATCGTGCCGTTGGTCACACGCTTCATGGCGTTGTACCCCCAGTTGCGCGTGGATGTGGAGTTGAACAACCACACCCTTGACCTGCTGCATGAAGGCATGGACCTGGCCATCCGCCTGGGCAGGCTGGCCGATTCGCGACTGGTGGCGACCCGCCTGGCGCCGCGGCGCATGTACCTGTGCGCATCGCCAGCCTATCTGGAGCGTTATGGCCGGCCGCACAGCCTGTCGGAACTGGCGCGGCACAATTGCCTGATCGGCAGCTCGGATGCGTGGGCACTGCAGCAGGACGGCCGCGAGATCAGCCAGCGGGTGCAGGGCAACTGGCGTTGCAACAGTGGTCAGGCGGTTCTGGATGCAGCCTTGCAAGGCATGGGCCTGTGCCAGTTGCCGGACTATTACGTGCTGGAGCACCTGCACAGCGGCGCACTGGTGTCGTTGCTGGAGGGGCACCAACCGCCCAATACCGCGGTTTGGGCGCTGTACCCGCAACAGCGGCACCTGTCGCCGAAGGTGCGGCGGTTGGTGGACTATCTAAAGGAAGGGTTGGCGGGGTTGCCGGAGTATCGCGGGGCCTGATTGCAAAGGGGTCCGCTGCGCGGCCCAATCGCCGGCAAGCCCGCTTGTATGGTTAGACTTGCAGGGAGGAGGAGGGACAAAGCCAGCTTCTGACTGT
>NZ_DKJF01000062.1:8674-20864 GCF_002454615.1 Pseudomonas sp. UBA6699 | reverse complement strand
AACCGTGTGATCTTCGAGTCCTGCATTTTGGCTGTTGATCTACACCCTCTTCGGCTGAGGCAACACCAGATCCAGCCAAGGCTCGCCAGTCCTGAGCATCGCATTGAGTGGCACCCTGAGGATGAATTTTAATGCCCTGTGGCCGCACCAGCGCATCGAGTGAAAGACTGGAAACATCGATATCCAAGAAGCGGTGAGAGGACTTTGGCTTGGCCCACGCTTGTGATTCGAGATCAGAGCCGCATCCAACTGTTCGGGCTCTCGCCAAAGTGGAACGGTGAATGACAGCTTCTGCTCATACTCGTGCTCTAGGCACCTGCGGCATTCAGCTTGTCATTCACCGCTCTCACTCCAGATGCTAATCCTCTCCCAAGACACAAGCGGCCTTACAGCGGGTATTTCTGCAGGTTGGCCATCATCTGCTGCAGCGCCTGCAAGCTGTCCTGCGGGTGCACTGCCCCTTCGAAATCACCAATGTGCTCCCACTGCTGCGCGACCTGCTCGGGCGTGAAGCCTTCGCGCGGGTCGAAACCCACCCCCAGGCTACGCTCCCAGCGCACCTTGCCGATCCAGCCCCCGCCCACCTCGAACAGCTCGCCGCTGCCCTGGCACTGCTCGCTGCCCAGGTACACCACCAAGGGGCTGACCAACTCCGGCTTGAGCCGTTCGAACACCTGCGGGGGAATCAGCCCTTCCGTCATGCGCGTACCGCCGGTTGGGGCAATGGCGTTGACCAGGATACCGTGCTTGCGCCCTTCGATGGCCAAGGTACGGGTAAGCCCGTACAGGCCCAGTTTGGCCATGCCGTAATTGGCCTGGCCAAAATTACCGTAGATACCAGAGGTGGATGCCGTGAATATCACCCGCCCCCAGTTCTGCTCACGCAGGTGTGGCCAGGCCGCGCGGGTAACTTTGTAGGCGCCTTCGACATGCACCTGGTAAACCTGCTCCCAGTCGCTGTCGTCCATCTTGTGGAAGGTCTTGTCACGCAGGATGCCGGCGTTGTTCACCACGACATCGACGCGGCCATAGCTGTCCAGGGCCTGCTCGACAATGCGGGCACCCTGGCTGACCGAGTCATGGTTGGCAACCGCACTGCCCCCGGCGGCGCGAATCTCCTGCACCACCCGGTCGGCAGCGCTGGCGCTGGCGCCCTCCCCGTGGGTGGAACCGCCGAGGTCGTTGACCACCACCTTGGCCCCGCGCGCGGCGAACAGCAGCGCGTGGGCACGGCCCAGGCCGCCACCGGCGCCGGTAACGATCACTACACGATCTTGCAGAAGTACAGGCTCGCTCATGCCAAGGGCTCCAGGCAGGTTCAGGTCAGCCGAGTGTCTGCCGCCGGCGGCAAGCAGACAATCAAGCTCACGCAGGCTGAATGCCTGGTAATAACGCCGGGCCATGAGGCCCGCTCAGGACCACGCCACTTTCGCCTGGCAAAAGCTCAGCGGTTGCTCACGAAAGGCCAGGTAATGCCGCAGCACCTGCACCGGCGCCTCGGTGTGCGGGTAGTGGCCTATACCCTGCAGTTGCACGGTGTCTGGCTGTGGCACCAGTTGCCGGTAACGCTCAAGCATGTGCGTGCCGGACAATGGGTCGACCATGCCGTTGATCAGCCGCAGGGGCACACCTGGGCACTGCATGGCCGCAACCCAGCGCTCACGGTGCAGGCGGCGCTCCAGCAGGTAGCCCACCAATTTATGCAGCACGCGCGTACCGCGGTTGGCGGCGATCAGGCTCCAGAAGTCGTCCAGGGCACTCTCGCTCGGGTGGGTGCAGGGGCCATGGACCTGGGTCATGTTGCGCACCAGGTCGTCACGCCCGAAGGAGCGACCCACCAGCCAGCCGAAACGGCTCAGCAGCAATTTCTGGATCAGCAGCAGGTGACAGCTTTCGGCGAACAGGCCACTGTTGAGAAATACGCAGCTGGCTACCTCGGCGCGCTGCTCATGGTGCCGCGCCAGCAACTCCTGAGCGACGCTGCCGCCATAGTCGTGAGCCAGCAGGTGCACCGGTTGGTCCACCTGCAGGTGGGCGAGCAGGGCCTGCTGCAGGTCGGCTTGCTCGATCAGGCTGTAGGCGTGGTCGACCGGTTTGGCCGAATCGCCAAAGCCGAGCATGTCGCAGGCAATCACCCGAAAGCGTTGCGTCAAAGGCCCCCACAGGTAATGCCAGTCCCAACTGGCGGTGGGGAAGCCGTGTAAAAGAAGCAGGGGCTCTCCTTGCCCTGCGGTCCAGTAGCGGATGCTCTGGCCCCGGAATGTGAAGCTCTGTCCCCGGGTACGCCAGACGCACAATGGAATTTCGGCCAAAGGCATCAGAAGTAACCCGGTTAAGTGGTGTGGACTGGATAGGGCAAGGCTGCGGTCATTGCATGTCACCTCGGCACTTTCATGTGCTCTCTATGTCGAGGGTGAGTCTAGCCAGCCCTACCAGGGGTGGAACTTGCGTTGCCAGCCAGCTTGATGACTGAGCGAGTCAGTGGCACGAACGGTCAGAGCAACATGGCCAGCAGCGGTGCAGCGAACAGGTTCAGCAGCCCGGTCAGAACCATGACCAGGCCGGCCACCGAGCCTTCCTCGCGGCCCACTTCCTGGGCCCGGCTGACCCCGGCACCGTGCGCGCCCACGCCGAACAATGCCCCCCGGGCCAACGGCGTGCGCAGCGGCAACCAACGCAGCAGCACGCCACCGAACATGGCACCGAGCACTCCGGTGAACATCACGAACACCGCCGTCAGCTCGGGCACACCGCCCAGGTCATGGGCCAAGGGCATGGCAAAGGGCGTGGTGATGGAACGCGGCACCAGCGATAGGCTGGTCGCACTGTCCAGCGCCAGCAGGTGCGCCAACCCCCAGGAACTGGCGATGGACGCACTGCTGCCCGCCAGCATGCCGACCAGCAACGCCGGCCAATGCCGGGCAAGCATGGCCCGCTGCTGCCAGATCGGCACGGCAAAGGCCACGGTCACCGGGCCGAGCACGCCCATCAGCCAGTGGGTATTGCGCGCGTACTCGGCATAGGCGGTGTGCAGCGGCACAGCCACCGCCAGCAGCAACACCGGCACCAGAATCAGCGGCGACAGCAGGTAGCGCTTGCTGCGCCGGTACAGCCAGCGGCTGCCCAGGTAAGCCAGCAACGTCAGCGCCAGCCAGAACAACGGCATGGGTTCAAGGCTCATGGCGCATGCTCCAGCGGCACACAAGTTCGACGGTCAGGGCCGTCACCACCATCACCATCAGCGTGCTCACGGCGATCACCAGCAGGATGCGCCAGCCCTCGTCCCGGATCAGCGCGCCGTAGTCCAGCAGGCTCATCAGCGCAGGAATGAAGAACAGCAGCATTTCGGCCATCAACCAACCGGCGCCCAGTTGCAGCATGGCTGGCTTCAGTGCCCCCACGGCGAACAGCAGCAACAACACCGCCAGGCCCATGACCCCGCCGGGAATAGGCCAGCCCAGCCAAGTGGCCAGCTGGCCACCGAGTGCAAACAGGGCATACAGGGTCGCCAGCTCGGCAAGCAGTCGCAGCAGTTTTTTCAGTAACGCGGGTTTCATGGCGGTGTTCCTCGACAGGCCCTCATTTTAAGTTTTGGCTGCCTAGGCCAGAAGCGAATTGTTAGACTGGCTACCATTCCATAATGGAATTGGCACATGGAATTCAAACAGCTGCGCAGCTTTATCGAAGTGGTGCACCGAGGCGGCTTTACCCAAGCCGCACAGACCCTGCACATCAGTCAGTCGGCCGTCAGCAAGCAAGTGGCGCAGCTTGAGCAAGATGTGGGCCAGCCGCTGCTGGAACGCCAGGCATCACACCTGCACCTGACCGCCGCCGGGCGCATCGTGCTTGAGCGCGGCGAGGCCCTGCTGCGCCAACGCCAGGCGCTGCTCAACGAATTGGACGATCTGAGCCAGATGGAGCGTGGCGAACTACGCCTGGGCTTGCCGATGCTGGGCAGCGATGCGCTGTTCGCCGGTTTGTTCGCCGAATACCGGCGGCGCCACCCGAACATCGCCATCCAGCTGGTTGAGGGTGGCAGCCGTAGCATCGAGCAGGCCGTCAGAAGTGGCGAGCTGGAGCTCGGTGGGAGCCTTACGCCCAGCGACGACGGGTTCGAATACCAGCCGTTCTGCAATGAGCCGCTGGATGCCCTGCTACCGGCGGGGCATGCGTTGGCAGGCCTGGGCGGGGTGCACCTGAAGCAATTGGCCGCAACGCCGTTCCTGCTCTACCAGCGCAGTTTCGTGCTCAATGACCGGTTGGTGAAAGCCTGCCAGCAGCAGGGCTTCACCCCGACGGAAGGCGGGCGCAGTGGCCAGGCGGATTTCCTGGCAGCGTTGGTCGCGGCAGGCCAGGGCGTGGTGCTGCTGCCCCGGGTGGTGGCAAAAGCCCTGGAACGCCCTGGTGTGGTGCGTATGCCCCTGCGCTCACCGGGGGACCTGCGCTGGGACATTGCCTTCATCTGGCGGCGTGGCGCGTATTTGTCGCGGGCCGCGCAAGCGTGGTTGGCGCTGCTGCGCGAGTGGCCGGTACCCGGCAGCGAGGCATGAATCGGGGTCTGGCTGGCAGGTCTGCCCGGACACTCCCTGCGGCAGGCCCATAATTGCTGAACCTGACCGTCAGCCTTTCAAGGCATCAGCCAACTCGGCCAGCCACGGCTCGGCATCCGTTTCCGGGGTCACCGTCTCGCTGGCATCCAGTTGCAGCATCGGCTGCACCTCGCGCACGCCCAGCTCGGCAAACAGCTCGCGCAGCTGTTCGCCACCCCCGCAGTAGGTATCGCCATAGCTGGAATCGCCCAGCGCAATCACTGCACCCGGCAGGCCACGGAAGGCCGCTGGCAGGCTGTCACGCAGGCTGCTGTACAAGGGCATCAGGTTGTCCGGCAGCTCACCCATACCGGTAGTCGATGTCACGGCCAGCAGGGCCTGCGGGGCAAAACCTTCAAGGTCCTGCAAAGTGGCACGTGCGGCGTGCCAGGCTTGGTAGCCGGCGGCCTTGAGCTTCGTTTCTGCATGACGGGCGACTTCTTCGGCGGTGCCATAGACCGATCCGGAAATAATGGCGACTTTCATCGGGTAGAGGATTCCGAAACTGAGTGAAAACGTAGGATACTAGCATTCACCGCTGGCAAAAGGCCGCCTCTGCCAAAGCCGCCTGCTACAGCGCGTCCGTTTTTACTGCCTGCCGCATGGCCTGAACATGATCAACGCAAAACTGCTGCAATCGATGGTCGACGCATCCCATGACGGTATCGTGGTTGCCGAACAGGAAGGCGACGACACCATCCTCATTTACGTCAACGCCGCGTTCGAACGCCTGACCGGCTACAGCCGGGACGAAATACTCTACCAGGATTGCCGCTTCCTACAGGCTGACGACCGTGACCAGCTCGCGCGTGCGCGCATTCGCAAAGCCTTGGCCGAACGCCGCCCGTGCCGGGAAGTGATGCGCAACTACCGCAAGGATGGCACTGCCTTCTGGAACGAGCTGTCGATCACGGCGGTAAGGAACGACGCCGAGCGACGTACCTACTTCATCGGCATTCAGAAGGACGTCACCCGCCAGGTGGAAATGGAGCGAGAGCTGGCCGAACTGCGCGCTCGTCTAAAAGCCGACGAACGCACCTGAACCAAGCCCCCCGGTTACGGTCAACTACGTTGAAGAAATCGCCACCACCGAGTTCGATCATGCAAGCAGACGCCCTTCTTACTCAGGACGAGCTGGATTTCATTCAGAGCATGCAGCATTCGCCCAACCTGAACCTGGCCGACTCGATGTCGAGCCTGCAGGTCAATGGCGACCGCCGCATCCAGAGCTTGCTCACCCGCTTGGTGGCCAATGAACAAGTGACCTTGCAGGCGCAATTCAACAACCAGCAAATCAGCTTCCCGCTGCAACTGGTGGAAGACGAATTCCACGCTTTGCACCTGCAAGTCGGCTCCCCGGAAATCTATGAGGACGGCCCCATGCTGCGGCCATGGCGCCTGTCGCTGGAGCAGCCCAGCGCCCTGCTCGACGGCCATGGCGCGCCTGGCGGGCTGTGGGTACGGGAAATTTCCTTCAAAGGCGTGCTGGTGGAGCTGCGTGGCCTGCCAAGCGCGCCGGCACATTTCGACCTGCGCTTCGCCCCCGGCAACATCCAGCCGATCGAACTGCAGGGTGTGCTGGGCCGGCGTATTGGCCCGGACCTGGCAGCGTACGACCTTGGCCAAAGCCCAGCGGAAGAAATCGAACGCCTGCGCGACTACATCCTGCAGGCCCATTGCCGCGCCCACCCCGAACTGCACACTCAGGTGTCCAGCTGACCTGCCAGGCACTGGCGCAGACGCTGACGCATCACCCCGCCCTGTGCCCCCAGGCAAACCAGGGGGCTGCCCGCCAGGCCGCCGCTGGCCTGGTCCGTTGCCTCTCCCGCCAGCAATAACGCGCAGCCCAGCACCGACGCCAGCCGCTTCAGATAGCGGCTGACCTCTGCAGTCAGCGGCTGGTGGGAAAACAGCACGAGGGCGTCTGGTTTCATGCGTTCGCAGACCAGCGCCAGCTCTTGCAGGGGCTGCCCACACACCAACGGCGTCACGCCAACCTCGTCACTGCCCAGCAGCAGGCTGGTGACCAGCAGTTCAAGCTCATGGCATTGCCCCGGCAAGGGCACCAGCAGCACGTTGTGGCGACGCGGCGCGGCCGCCAGCTGCAAACGCGTGAACACCCGCCCGCGCAAAAACTGGTCAAAAAACAGCCACTCGCTGGTCTGGCCGTAGCCGCCATGGCGCACGGCCAAGTCGTGCCACACCGGCATGAAAACCTCAGCGAAAACCTGATCGAGCGTGCTGGCGGCAAACACCTCCTCATAAAGGCGGCCCAGCCCTGGCAGGTCAAAGCGTTGCACTGCCACGCGCACCTGCTGCTGCCAGCCTAGCGAGCTGTCCACTGCGCGCGTGGCCTGCCCGGCAAGCGCCTGGCTGCGGGCAAGGATGCTGCCCACCTTGCTGACCGCCACGCCGCGCTCCAGCCAGCCGAGGATATTGCGGATATCGTCGACGTCCCCCTGGGAATACAGGCGGTGGCCGCTGTCGGTGCGGATGGGCTGGATCAGACCGTAACGGCGCTCCCAGGCACGCAGGGTTACCGCATTGACGCCAGTCAGGCGGCAGACTTCACGGATCGGAAACAGCACTTGCTGCTCGAAGCTCGCATCGCCCCCCGGCTTGCGTCCCAGTTCGCTCATCTGCACGGCATCCTGTGTGCTGGAATAGAGGGCCTAGTCTACTACGACAGCGCCGGGCACAGGTTGCGACCATTTGCCGGCAGACAGTTGCCACACAGCACAACTGCGCGATAATCCGCGCCCGATTCTTGCATGTCTGCCTGCGTTGCCCACCACCCCGGGCCACGCAGCCAAGGGGCCGGCTACCCGCCAGCCCCGTTGCCAGGAGATACACAATGTCTACCCCACCCGTTACCCTGATGGTGTCGCGCCGCGCCGCACATGGCCGCTACCAGGACCTGTTGGCCTGGCTGCATGAGGGCGAACAGCTGGCCACTGACTTCCCCGGCTACCTGGGCTCGGGCATTCTCGCCCCACCCCACGATGGCGACGAGTTCCAGATCATTTTCCGCTTCAGCGATGAGCCCACCCTGCATGCCTGGGAGCATTCGGCCTCGCGGCGGGCCTGGTTGCAGCGCGGCAATGGCCTGTTCGAGCGCCCCAAAGAGGCGCGCGTCAGTGGCATTGACGACTGGTTTGGCGCCAGTGCGGTGCAGAAACCGCCGCGCTGGAAACAGGCCGTGGCCATCTGGCTGGCGTTCTTCCCGGTGTCGTTGGCGTTCAACACGGCGTTCGGCCACTGGCTGGCCGCACTCGACCTGGTACCACGGGTACTGCTCAGCACCCTGGCCCTCACGCCACTGATGGTGTACCTGTTCATCCCGTTGTCCACCCGCCTGCTGGCCGGTTGGCTACAGCCCTCTTCGGCCACCGCGAGCGCCCTGCGCAGCCGCTGAGGCCAGGCCGTACAACGGGCAAACAGTTCGGGTATGCTGGGCGGCAACCACAGGACAGACAAGTTGACCGCCCCGAACATGAACAGCCCAATTCTCGTTACCGGAGCCAGCCAGCGCGTCGGGCTGGCCCTGGCCCTTGAACTGGCACAGGCCGGCCATACGGTGGTCAGTGCCAGCCGTACCGTACAGCCACAGGCGGCCCACCCGAACATCGTGCAGTTCCAGGCAGACCTGTGCCGGGCAGACGACCGCCAGGCGCTGATCGACTACCTGGTCGAGCATTACGACGGCCTGCGCGCCATCATCCATAACGCGTCGTTGTGGCTGGACGATGGCCTGGACAACCTCGAAACCATGTTCCGCCTGCATGTAGAGGCGCCCTACCACCTCAACCTGGCCTTGGGCGAAATGCTGGCCAAGCAGGACAAGGCCGACATCATTCACATCTGCGACGAAACCTCCTCGCGCGGCAGCAAGAGCCACATTGGCTATGCCGCCACCAAGGCCGCGCTGCAGAACATGGTGCTGTCGTTCGCCGAAAAATATGCGCCCAAGGTGCATGTGAACGGTATCCTTCCCGGGCTGCTGATCCTCAAGGAAGGGGGTGACGAAGCCTACCGCCAGCACACCTTGAAAAAGGCCCTGCTGGAGTTCGAACCCGGCGCCGGGCCACTGATCGAGACGGTCAAGTACCTGCTCGCCAGCCAGTACAGCACCGGCAGCCAGGTGGTCATCAATGGTGGCCGCCACCTGAAGAACCGCATGACGTGAGAGCCCACATGACCCCACAGCAACAGCTTGAACTCGAAGCCGCCGCGTTCCGGCGCCTGGTCGACCATTTGCAGAAACGCACCGACGTGCAGAACATCGACCTGATGAACCTGTCCGGCTTCTGCCGCAACTGCCTGTCCAAGTGGTACAAGGCTGCGGCTGACGAGCGTGAGCTCGACCTGAGCCTGGATGACGCCCGCGAAGCGGTGTACGGCATGCCTTATGCCCAGTGGAAAGCCCAATACCAGAAAGAAGCCAGCGCCGAGCAGCAAGCGGCGTTCGAAAAAGGAAAACCTCGTGACTGATCTAGATACCCTGCGCGCCAGCCTGGCCAGCGGCCAACATGCCTTTGCCGACACCCTGGCGTTCATTGCCGAGCACTACAACTATCAGCCGCAGGCGTTCAACAATGGGGGTGTCGAGAATGCCGCCGGGCAGAACGAAGGTTCGTGCAAAACCTTGGGCCTGGCAGTGCTTGAAGGGCTGAGCGATCAGGAAGCGTTGCTAGCTTTCGGCGAGCACTACCGGGATGTGCTGGCCACGCCTGAGGGCAGTGACCATGGCAATATCCGGGCGCTGATCAAGCACGGCCTGGCCGGTGTGACGTTTGCTGCGCCGCCACTGTCGCGCAAGGCTTGAGACTGCCGGGGCTGCTTTGCAGCCCATCGCCGGCAAGCCAGCCCCGACACAGGCCTTGAAGGCACCGCTGTCGAAATGGGAGCTGGCGTGCCAGCGATGAGGCCAGCACGGTGTGAAATTACAGCTCGACGCAGTCGAACTTCACATCGGTGGCTACATCTTCGTCGTAGTTGACGTCAGCGCGCTCAAAGCCGAACAGGTTGAGGAACTGCTTCTTGTAACCGGCGTAGTCGGTCAGCTGGAACAGGTTCTCGGTGGTCACCTGCGGCCACATGGCCTTGCAGGCATCCTGCACGTCGTCGCGCAGTTCCCAGTCGTCCAGGCGCAGGCGGGCCTTCTCGTCCACTTCGGCCGGGGCGCCATCGGCACGGTACATGCGGTCGCGGAACATGCGGTCCAGTTGGTCCTGGGTACCCTCGTGCACACCCTTTTCCTGCATGATCTTGAAGACCATCGACAGGTACAGCGGCATCACCGGAATGGCCGAGCTGGCCTGGGTCACCACCGACTTCAACACCGCCACGTTGGCGCCGCCCTTCACTTCAGCGGCCAGCTTCTTGTCCAGGCGCAGCGCGGTTTCATCCAGGTCCTGCTTGGCCTGGCCCAGGGCGCCGTGCCAGTAGATTGGCCAGGTGATCTCGGTGCCGATGTAGCTGAAGGCCACGGTACGCGCACCCTCGGCCAGTACGTCGGCGCCCGCCAGGGCGTCGATCCACAGTTGCCAGTCCTGGCCACCCATGACGGTAACGGTGTCGGCGATTTCCTGCTCGGTGGCCGGCTCGATGCTGGCCTCGATGATGGTGTCCTTGTTGGTGTCGATGGCAGTCGACTTGTACGGCTGGCCGATCGGCTTGAGTGCCGAGCGGATCACTTCACCGGTCTGCGGCAGCTTGCGCACCGGCGAGGCCAGCGAGTAGATGACCAGGTCGACCTTGCCACCCATTTCGTTCTTGATCAGCTCGATGACCTTGGCGCGGGCTTCGTCGGAGAAGGCGTCACCGTTGATCGACTTGCTGTACAGGCCCTCTGCCTTGGCGAACTTGTCGAAAGCCGCAGCGTTATACCAGCCAGCGGTGCCGGCCTTGGTTTCGGTGCCTGGCTTTTCGAAGAATACGCCCAGGGTGTCAGCCTTGAAGCCGAACGCTGCAGTAATGCGTGCTGCCAGGCCATAGCCACTGGAAGCACCGATGACCAGGACCTTCTTCGGACCATCCTCGCGCACGCCCAGCTTGCGGGTGGCTTCGATCTGGTCACGGACGTTGAGCTCGCAGCCCTTCGGGTGAGTCGTGGTGCAGATGAAACCGCGAACCTTAGGATGAATGATGGCCAATGTCTGTACCTCGTCAGGTTTATGCTGGGGAAGCGCCACATGGGCGTTTCCTGTTGATCAGAGGGTGAGACTACCCCCGCAGGTTATCCGACACATATTACGGGGTGATCCGGGCGATGCAAAACCGGGGTGGACCGCTGCGCGCCCATTCATTTGCTTTTCACATCAATCTCAAAGAAAAACAAACTTAACAAATGAGCCCAGGGCACCGATGCTGGAAGCCTTACGCCCACCGCACGGAGAACAACAACATGAACGACGTGGTCATCGTCGCCGCAACCCGTACCGCCATTGGCAGCTTCCAGGGAGCCCTGGCCAGCGTGCCTGCGGTCGACCTCGGCGCCGCCGTGATCAAGCGCCTGCTGGAGCAGACCGGGCTGGACCCGGCGCAGGTCGACGAAGTCATCCTTGGCCAGGTGCTGACCGCCGGCGCCGGGCAGAACCCGGCGCGCCAGGCCGCGATCAAGGCCGGCCTGCCCTTCAGCGTACCGGCGCTGACCCTGAACAAGGTGTGCGGCTCGGGCCTGAAAGCCCTGCACTTGGCGGCCCAGGCCATCCGCTGCGGTGACGCCGAGGTGGTGATTGCCGGTGGCCAGGAGAACATGAGCCTGGCCCCCTATGTGATGCCCTCGGCCCGCACCGGCCAGCGCATGGGCCATGGCCAGCTGATCGACAGCATGATCACCGATGGCCTGTGGGATGCCTTCAACGACTACCACATGGGCATCACTGCCGAAAATCTGGTGGACGAGTACGGCCTCAGCCGTGAACAGCAGGATGCCTTTGCCGCCGAGTCGCAACGCAAGGCACTCGCTGCCATCGAGGCCGGCCGCTTCGATGCGGAGATCACCCCTGTCGTGCTGCCGCAGAAGAAGGGCGAGCCGAAAGTGTTCGCCCGTGATGAGCAGCCGCGCCCGGACACCACTGCCGAGTCGCTGGGCAAGCTGCGCGCAGCGTTCAAGAAAGACGGTAGCGTCACCGCTGGCAATGCCTCCAGCCTGAACGACGGCGCTGCCGCCGTGCTGCTGATGAGCGGCACCAAAGCCGAGGCCCTGGGCCTGCCGGTGCTGGCGAAGATCGCCGCTTATGCCAGTGCCGGGGTAGACCCGGCGATCATGGGCATCGGCCCGGTTGCGGCAACGCGGCGCTGCCTGGACAAGGCCGGCTGGCAGCTGAGCGAACTGGACCTGATCGAAGCCAACGAAGCCTTTGCTGCACAGGCACTGGCCGTGGGCAAGGCGCTGGAGTGGGATGCGGCACGGGTCAATGTGAACGGTGGGGCGATTGCCCTGGGCCACCCGATTGGTGCGTCCGGCTGCCGGGTGTTGGTGACCTTGTTGCACGAGATGATCAAGCGCGATGCCCACAAAGGCCTGGCGACCTTGTGCATTGGCGGTGGCCAAGGTGTTGCACTGGCTATCGAGCGTTGAGCGGCGTTTGAGTTGA
>NZ_DKJF01000062.1:0-8458 GCF_002454615.1 Pseudomonas sp. UBA6699 | reverse complement strand
GAACAGGCCGGCACAAGCAGCAGATGATCAAGCCGCGACTCGGTACTGCTCCAGCGAGGCGGCCAGCGCAGCCACTTCGCGGCACTTCTGCACAGCCACCTCTACGGTGCCATGCGCCAACGAACAGGCCGGCGCCAGCCACAGTCGCGCCCCCAGGCGCTCATGGGCGTCTTGCAACAGCCCCAGGGCATTGTCCAGTTCGCAAGGCGCGCCATCGCGGCCATCAACTAGCCCCAGCGACAGCACTTTGTAGGCCGGCAGGCGGTCAAGGATGGCCTGATACTGTGCGGGCGCCTGCACCAGATCGATGTGCAGGCCATCGACTGGCAGGTTGGCGGCCAGGCCAAGGTTGCCATCCAGGCCACCGGCGTACGTGGCAATCAACTTCTTCAACGGTGCACGCTGCAGGATGTTGTAGACGCGCTCGAAGGCGTTTTTCCAGTCCTGGGGCAGGTCGTGGGCGAGGATCGGTTCGTCGATCTGGACCCATTCGGCGCCCAGCGCAGCCAAGCGGTTGAGGGCCTGATCATACAAGGGCAGCAGGCGATCGAGCAGTTCCAGCTTGTCGAAGTCGGCGTTGCGGGCCTGGCCCTGCCACAGGTAGGTCAACGGGCCAATCACGACAGGCTTGATGGCATGGCCCAGCGCGTTGGCATGCTTCACCTCTTCGAACAAGGGTTCCCAGTTGAGGACAAATGGCTGGTCATCGGTACCCGGCAGGTGACCACATTGGCCGGTTTCACCGACGGGCAGCAGTTCGATACCGGCGTCTTTCTGCACTTGCCAATGGCGGGCCCGCAGTTCGCGGTCGCCGCCAATGTGTGGAAAGCCCAGGTTGTGTGCCAGTGCCATGTGTCGCCCCTCAGCATGCTCAAATTGATGAGGGGATTTTCCAGTGGATCGTGGGGTTGAGACAAACTCATAAAATTTAAGATGAACCCAAGAAATTCTCATGATCCTGAGGGCGCAGGGGCCGCCCCATGTCTTGTTCAGAGCACCAGCCTGCGCATCCGGACATGACCTCCTGCGCCTTCTGCCGCACAATGCCACCCTGACCATACCAGGTGCCCGGCCTCATGAGCCTGCTGAAAACCGCGCTGCGTGAACACCATTTCGTCTGTGTCATGGAGTTTGTGCCCAAAGCCTCTGCAGAACGCTTCGCTGCGTTGCAAGCGATCATGGACCGTGCGCAGCTGTGCGGCTGGCCAATGACCGTGGCCATCGGCGACCGCGTCGGCAGCCCGCTGGACATGTCGCCGCTGGACGCCCTGGCCTCGTTCGACCGCCCAGTGCCTGCCCTGCCGCATTTCTCCGGCAAGGACCGCGAACGCCACCACTTGCTCGCGCAATTGCAGCGCATGGAGGCGGCCGGCCTCGACCAGTTGCTGCTGCTGACCGGTGACCGTTTGCCTGGGCATGAACCCGGCCAGCGCCCGGTGCGCTACCTGGAGTCGGTGGCCGCGCTGCAGATTGCCCGCCAGGCCTGCCCGCACTGGTTGCTGGGCGCGGCGCTGAACCCATTCAAGTACCACGAGGAAGAAGGCGGCGCGCAGTACTTCAAGGCCGAGAAAAAACTGGCTGCGGGGGCCGACTTCCTCACCTTGCAACTGGGCTTCGACGCAGCCAAACACCAGGAAGCCATGCACTGGATGCGCCGCCAGGCCGCGCCCAAACCCATGCTGGCCTGCCTGATGAGCCTTACCCATGGCCGTGCAGCGATGCTCGACCACGTCGCCGGCGTGACCGTTACCCCCTCCATGCGCGAGATGCTCGAGGCGGAAACGGCGCAGTCCAAGGCTTTTGCCCAGTCGCGCAGCGTTGACCGCCTTGCCTTGCAGATCATCGGTACGAAGCTGATGGGTTACGCGGGCGTGCACCTGTCGGGCATTCATGACCTGAAGCAGCTGCTTGCCCTTGAAGCGCGACTGGCGTACTGGCAAACGCACGTCCACACCCTGGAGCAATGGGCGCCCGCCTGGCAAGCCAGTTGGCAGATGCCGGGGCTGCCGGCAGTCACCTTCCATCCCCCCCAGGCCAACTGGCGCCAGGGCGAATCAAGGGTCGATGCCTCGTTCAAGGAAAAAGCCCGCTACCACCTGATGCATGGCATGCATGGGCTGCTGTTCAGCCGCCGCAACAGCCTGAGCAAGGCGTTTGGCTGGGCGGTGCGCCAGCCACTGTGGACTACCCGCCTTGGCGCACAGGTGCTGCACACCCTGGAGCGCAGTGTTAAGCGCCCGTTGGTTGGCTGTGATACCTGCGGCCGCTGCCGCCTGGAAGACACCTTGTACACCTGCCCGGAAACCTGCCCCAAGGGCCTGGCCAATGGCCCCTGTGGGGGCACCGCGCTCAACCGCTGCGAGTTCGGCGACCGCGAGTGCATCCACAGCATCAAGTACCGCACGGCCAAGGCCGTGGGGCAAACCGCCGTGCTGAGGGAGCGGCTGATCCCCTGCATCGAGGAGCAAACGCGCCACCGCAGCTCGTGGCCGCAGTGGTTCGCGCCACCCTCGCCGCGCCGGGTCAGCCCTCAGCCAGCGCCTCGAACCCAGCCCGAATCGTAGCCTCAGGCAGGTCATCGGCAATGAAGACCATCACGCTTTCGCGGGTTTCGCCTTCGGCCCACTCGGCGTCCCAGTCGAAGCCATACAGCTTGAGCACACCCTGGAACACCAGCTTGCGGTCCTCGCCGGCAATGTTCAGCACGCCCTTGTAACGCAGCAGCTGCTTGCCATGGGTTTCCAGCAAGTCGTTCATGAAGCCGCTGAGGCGGTCGATATCCAACGCGGCTTCGGTACGCAACACCAGGGTGCCGATGCGGTCGGGGGTGGCCGGCTTGAGCACCGGGCGCAGCGAGGGTTTCAGGTTTGCGCCCAGGTCGGGGTTGAGGTTGAAGCCGCGCACGTCCAGCAACTCTGCCAGGTCGATGCAACCGTGCTCGACCACTCGGATCGCCGCCCGCCCGTTGATACGGGCCAGGCGTTCGCGCAGGGCCTGGACCGCAGCCGGCTCGACGAGGTCGGTCTTGCTCAGCAACAGGCGATCGGCAAAGCCAACCTGGGCCTGGGCGATGGTCTGGGTCAGATGCAACTCGGCATGCTTGGCATCGACCAGGGTGATGATGCCGTCGAGGATGTAGCGCTCGCGCAGTTCCTCGTCGATGAAGAAGGTTTGCGCCACCGGCGCCGGGTCGGCCAGGCCGGTGCATTCGATCACCAGGCGGTCGAAGGCGATTTCGCCGGCATCCAGGCGCTCGAGCAGCAGGTACAAGGCGCGGGTCAGGTCGCCATGGATGCTGCAGCACACACAGCCGTTGGCCAGGGTCATCACCTGCACCGGCTGGTCGCCCAGCAACTGGCTGTCGATGCCGGCGTCACTGAATTCGTTTTCGATCACCGCCAGCTTCAGACCATGCTCGGCCTTGAGCATGTGTTTGAGCAAGGTGGTCTTACCGGCACCGAGGAAGCCGGTGAGGATGGTTACGGGAATGGGCGTCTGCACGCAGAACATCTCCTGTGCGGAAAAAACACTGGCCACATCGCCGGCAAGCCAGCTCCCACAGGTACCGCGCAAACCTTGACGCCTGGGCAGTACCTGAAAGAGCGCCCCAAAGGCACCGCACAAACCTGGAGGCCTGTGAAGTGCCTGTGAGAGCTGGCTTGCCAGCGATGAGGCCGGTACAGGTTAACGCTTGAGACTCAACAGCACTTGGGCCCGGACTTGCCGCCATAACGTGCTTCCTGACGTTCGCGGAAGAACTGCTCATACGTCATGACCGGCTTGTCCGGGTGTGTCTTGTGCATGTGCTCGACATAGTTGTCGTAGTCGGGCATGCCGACCATCAGGCGGGCGGCCTGCCCCAGGTACTTACCCAGTCGACCCAGGTCGTTGAACATGACAGCGGTCCTCTCAAGCGTCAGGCAGGGCCTGGAACGGGGTTTCCTTGTCGCTGCGTTCTTTGCGGCCGAGGGCGGCGTAGCCGACCTTGATGGCAAAGAACAGCACACTGAACACCACCAGCAGGAACAGAATGGTCAGGCCGGCGTTGGTGTAGGCGTTGAAGATCACGTGTTGCATCTGCCCGATGTCCTTGGCCGGGGCCAGAACCTGGCCGGCGTCCAAGGCGGTGCTGTATTTCTTGGCCAGGGCCAGGAAACCTACAGCCGGGTTCGGGTCGAACAGCTTGATCAGGCCCGCCGCCGTGGTGCAGATCAGCAGCCAGGCTGCCGGCAGCAGGGTGACCCAGATGTAGCGCTCGCGCTTCATCTTGATCAGGACCACGGTGCCCAGCATCAGGGCAATACCCGCCAGCATCTGGTTGGAGATACCGAACAGTGGCCACAGGGTGTTGATACCGCCCAGCGGGTCGATCACGCCCTGGTACAGCAGGTAACCCCACAACGCTACACAACCGCCGGTGGCCAGCAGGTTGGCACCCCACGACTCGGTGCGTTTCAGGGCTGGTACGAAGCTGCCCAGCAGGTCTTGCAGCATGAAGCGCCCGGCACGGGTACCGGCGTCGACCGCGGTGAGGATGAACAGCGCCTCGAACAGGATCGCGAAGTGGTACCAGAACGCCATGGTGTTTTCACCCGGCAGCACCTGGTGCAGGATCTGCGCGATACCTACCGCCAGCGTGGGTGCACCCCCGGCACGGGCCAGGATGGTGTGCTCGCCAATGTCGCGGGCCACCGCCTCCAGTTGTTCGGGCGTAATCAGGAAGCCCCAGCTGCTCACGGTCTGCGCGACCGACGCCACATCGGCGCCGACCACGGCTGCCGGGCTGTTCATGGCGAAGTACACGCCAGGTTCGATCACCGACGCAGCCACCATGGCCATGATGGCCACGAACGACTCCATCAGCATGCCGCCATAGCCGATGTAGCGGGCGTTGGTTTCGTTATCCAGCAGCTTGGGCGTAGTGCCCGAGGAGATCAGCGCGTGGAAGCCAGACACCGCACCACAGGCAATGGTGATGAACAGGAACGGGAACAGGGTGCCCTTCCATACCGGGCCAGTGCCATCGGTGAACTGGGTCAGCGCCGGCATTTTCAGCTCGGGCATGGTCACCAGGATGCCGATGGCCAGGGCGATGATGGTACCGATCTTGAGGAAGGTCGACAGGTAGTCGCGCGGCGCCAGCACCAGCCACACCGGCAGCACCGCAGCCACGAAACCGTAACCGACCAGCATCCAGGTGATCTGCACGCCGGTGAAGGTGAACGCCGGGCCCCATACCGGATCGGCCGCAATCTGGCCCCCCAGCCAGATCGAGGCCAACAGCAGCACCACGCCGATGATCGAGATTTCACCAATGTGGCCCGGGCGGATGTAGCGCATGTAAATGCCCATGAACATCGCGATCGGGATGGTCGCCATTACCGTGAACATGCCCCATGGGCTTTCGGCCAGGGCCTTGACCACGATCAGCGCCAGCACCGCCAGGATGATGATCATGATCAGGAAGCAGCCGAACAGGGCGATGGTGCCCGGAATGCGGCCCATTTCCTCGCGCACCATGTCGCCCAGCGAGCGGCCATTGCGGCGGGTAGACAGGAACAGGACCATGAAGTCCTGCACTGCACCGGCCAGCACCACACCGGCAATCAGCCACAGCGTGCCGGGCAGGTAGCCCATTTGCGCGGCGAGCACCGGGCCCACCAGTGGGCCAGCGCCGGCGATGGCGGCGAAGTGGTGGCCGAACAGAATGTGTTTGTTGGTCGGAACGTAGTCCAGGCCGTCGTTGTTGAGCACCGCCGGGGTGGCACGGCGCGGGTCGAGTTGCATCACTTTGGTGGCGATGAACAGGCTGTAGTAGCGATAGGCGACCAGGTAGATGGCCACTGCCGCGACCACGATCCACAAGGCATTGATCGCCTCACCGCGACGCAGGGCAACAACACCCAGCGCGCAGGCCCCTATGACTGCCAGCGCCAGCCACGGTATGTGGCGTAGCAGGCTATTATTGTTGTTCATGGTTAGCTTCCAGCTGTTGGATTGGAAAGACCGCCCACCGAGTCTAGGGCGAGTCAGGCGGCATTGCCACACTTGCTTTGGTCTAGAGCCTCTGCGGCCAGATTGCAGTACCTGATGCACAAACCCTTCATCACCCTGATCAGGATGCCACCCGAGGGCCTTACCCATGAGCGATCACGACGAACGTAGGCGTTTCCAGCGAATCTGCTTCGACGCCCCTACCGAACTTCACCAAGGCTCCCGATGCTGGTCGCCCAAGCTGCTGGACATTTCGCTCAAGGGGCTGCTGGTGGAACGCCCGCAGCAATGGGATGCCGACCTGAGCCAGAACTTCGACGCAATCATCACGCTGGACGAGCAAACGCAGGTGACCATGCAGGTCGAACTGCGCCACGAGGAACCGGCCCGGCTTGGTTTCATCTGCCTGTACATCGATGTCGAATCGATGACCCATCTGCACCGTCTTGTGGAATTGAACCTGGGTGACGGCACCAGAATGATGCGTGAGCTGCGCGAATTGATCGAAGAATGGAATCTCTTAGCTAGCTAAGGGCCTTCCCACTTTGTGTTTCCTGTCTACTCAGACAGCTTTAGGGCTGGGTAGCAGGACTTTGTACACACCCCTCTAGTACAGCTTTAGACAAGTTGGTACGGCTCATGCATTGGGTTTTGACACACCCTGATGCCGCACTTGTGCGCGCTCCGATCAAAATATTGTATACAATTCTTGTGGCAATCAATCACGGGAAGTGTCTACAGTAGCGCCACAACAATAAACAGAGAGCCTGCTCCATGACTACGTCCCCTAGCACGTCTCCCGCTCAACGCCCCGAGGACGAAAACCTCGGGCTGGGCGCCAACCTGGCCTATGGTCTGCAACACGTGTTGACCATGTACGGGGGGATCGTCGCGGTGCCCCTGATCCTGGGGCAGGCCGCTGGCCTGAACGGTGGCGAAATCGGCATGCTGATCGCCGCCTCGCTGTTTGCCGGTGGCCTGGCCACCCTGCTGCAGACGTTGGGTCTGCCGTTTTTCGGCTGCCAGCTACCGCTGGTGCAGGGCGTGTCGTTCGCTGGCGTGGCGACCATGGGCGCCATTCTCAGCAGCGAAGGTGGCGGTGGCTTGCCGGGGGTGCTCGGTGCGGTCATGGCGGCATCACTGATCGGCTTTCTGATCACCCCGGTGTTCTCACGCATTACCAAGTTCTTCCCGCCCTTGGTGACCGGTATCGTCATCACCACCATCGGCCTGACCCTGATGCCGGTCGCCGCGCGCTGGGTAATGGGCGGCAACAGCGCTTCGCCCGAGTTCGGCAGCGTGGCCAATATCGGCCTGGCGGCGCTGACCTTTGCCATTGTGCTGCTGCTGAGCAAACTGGGTAGCGCGAGCATCTCGCGGCTGTCGATCCTGCTGGCCATGGTGGTCGGCACATTGATCGCCTGGGCGCTGGGCATGGCCGACTTCAGCAAGGTCACCGAAGGCCCGATGTTCGCCTTCCCCACGCCGTTCCATTTCGGCATGCCCGAGTTTCACATCGCGGCCATCCTGTCGATGTGCATCGTTATCATGGTGACCCTGGTGGAAACCTCGGCCGACATCCTTGCCGTGGGCGAGATCATCGATACCAAGGTCGACTCCAAGCGCCTGGGCAACGGCCTGCGTGCCGACATGGCGTCGAGCATTCTGGCGCCGATCTTCGGCTCGTTCACGCAAAGCGCATTCGCCCAGAACGTCGGCCTGGTGGCCGTTACCGGCGTCAAGAGCCGTTATGTGGTGGCTACCGGTGGCCTGATCCTGGTGGTTCTCGGCCTGCTGCCGATCATGGGCCGGGTCATTGCCGCCGTCCCTACCCCGGTACTGGGCGGTGCAGGCATCGTGCTGTTCGGCACCGTGGCGGCCAGTGGTATCCGCACTTTGTCCAAGGTCAGCTACAAGAACAACGTGAACTTGATCATTGTCGCGGCATCGCTGGGCTTCGGCATGATCCCGATCGCCGCGCCGACCTTCTACCACCACTTCCCGAACTGGTTCGAGACCATTTTCCACTCGGGCATCAGCTCGGCGGCGATCATGGCCATCCTGCTGAACCTGATCTTCAACCACTTCACCACCGGCAACTCGGAAAACCAGTCGGTGTTCGCTGCGGCCTACGAGCGCACCATCCAGTATTCGGACATTTCTGCACTGCGCGATGGCGACTACTTCAAGGATGGCAAGTTGTTCGATGCCGAGGGTAACGAGGTGCCGATGCTGGAGCTGGATGAGCATGGCAATGAAACGGTCAGACGCCCTGCGGCGGTGGCCGAGCATTGAGGGTTGCCTGAGCGGTGAGGTGGGGGGCCGATGCGCATCATCGGCCCCCTTTTTCGTTTGCCTGGGCTGACCCTGTCGCCGGCAAGCCGCACAGGGCTCGCATCAGGGCTCATGGGTGTTTGCCACAAGGTATGCAGCGCCTGTGAGATCGAGCGCCGCCCGCGCGGCG
>NZ_DKJF01000119.1:0-7129 GCF_002454615.1 Pseudomonas sp. UBA6699 | reverse complement strand
ATACTGCGGCTACCCTTGCCAAAAACCATAGAATCTCCCACAGGTTGGCCCACAATGTACTGGTTTGTGGTGACCCTGTGGGAGCTGGCTTGCCAGCGATGGGGCCGGTGCAGGCAGATCAGCGCTGGCCCAGCACCGGGGTAGTCACCTGCACATCGGCATTTTGTGCACGGTGGCGCAGCAGGTGGTCCATCAGGGCAATGGCCATCATCGCTTCGGCGATCGGCGTGGCACGAATACCCACGCACGGGTCGTGGCGGCCTTTGGTGATCACCTCGACCGGGTTGCCATCCACGTCGATGGAACGCCCCGGGGTGGTGATGCTGGACGTCGGCTTCAGCGCCAGGTGGGCCACGATGGGCTGCCCCGAGGAAATGCCACCCAGAATGCCGCCGGCATTGTTGCTGAGGAAGCCTTCAGGGGTCAGCTCGTCACGGTGCTCGGTGCCCCGCTGGGCCACGCTGGCGAAACCGGCGCCGATTTCAACGCCCTTGACCGCGTTGATGCTCATCAGCGCGTGGGCCAGTTCGGCGTCGAGGCGGTCGAAAATCGGCTCGCCCAGGCCAGGCATCACGCCTTCGGCAACCACGGTGATCTTGGCGCCCACCGAATCCTGGTCCCGGCGCAGTTGGTCCATGTACGCCTCCAGCTCCGGCACCTTGTCTGGGTCGGGGCTGAAGAAGGCGTTCTGCTCCACCGATTCCCAGGTCTTGAACGGGATTTCGATCGGCCCCAGCTGGCTCATGTAGCCGCGCACGGTGATGCCCTGGCTGGCCAGGAACTTCTTGGCGATGGCACCGGCGGCCACGCGCATGGCGGTTTCGCGGGCCGAGCTGCGGCCGCCGCCGCGGTAATCGCGCATGCCGTACTTGTGGTGGTAGGTGTAGTCGGCGTGGGCCGGGCGGAACAGGTCCTTGATAGCGGAGTAGTCCTTGGACTTCTGGTCGGTGTTGCGGATCAACAGGCCGATCGAGCAACCGGTGGTGCGCCCTTCGAATACGCCGGACAGAATCTCCACCTCGTCGGCTTCCTGGCGCTGGGTGGTGTGCCGGCTGGTGCCGGGCTTGCGCCGGTCCAGGTCGTGCTGGAGGTCGGCGAGGGAAATTTCCAGGCCCGGTGGGCACCCGTCGACAATGGCGACCAACGCCGGGCCGTGGCTTTCGCCAGCGGTGGTGACAGTGAACAGCTTGCCGTAGGTATTGCCGGACATGGACGCTCCGCGAGATCTGCCTGAAATGGACGAAAGCGGCAGTATACAGATGGTTTGATCGCCTGTGCTGGCCCTTTCGCGGGCACGCCCGCTCCCACAGATATCACCCTGTGGGAGCGGGCATGCCCGCGAAGAGGCCAAACCTGCCAAGCCCCCCAGAACCTTCCCCAAAACATTGGGTCAAACCCACATCTCCCCATGTAGTACCGCATGATGTCGCGCCTTGTCGCCTTGATCCTCTTGCTGTGTACCGGCCTGGCCCAGGCCGCCGCCCCCACCGTGCTGCAACGCCCCATCGACCTCGACACCGGCCAAGGCGTGCTGCACGGCAGTTTGCTGCTGCCGCAGCAAGCCACACCGCCGCCGGTGGTGCTGATTATTGCCGGCTCTGGCCCTACCGACCGTGACGGCAACAACCCGGCCTCGGGCAGGGTCGACAACCTCAAGCGCCTGGCCCTGCTGCTGGCCAACGAACACATTGCCAGCGTGCGCTACGACAAGCGTGGCGTGGCTGCCAGCCTGCCTGCCGCACCCGATGAGCGGGACCTGAGCGTGGAGCGCTATGTGGCCGACGTGGTCGCCTGGAGCCACAAGCTCAAGGCCGACCCGCGCTTTGGCCAGCTGATCCTGATCGGCCACAGTGAAGGTGCGCTGATTGCCAGCCTGGCCGCCGAACAGGCCGGGGCCAGCGCCGTGATTACCCTGGCCGGCAGCGGCCGGCCAATGGCCGACGTATTGCGCGAGCAGCTGGCCCAGCGCCTGCCGCCGGCGCAACTGGCCGGTGGCAGCGCCCTGCTCGACCGCCTGCAGGCCGGGCAAACCAGCCTGGACGTGCCGGCACCGCTGCGCCAGGTGTTCCGCCCTAGTGTGCAGCCCTACCTGATTACCCTGTTCCGGCAAAACCCCGCCGCGGCCTTCGCCCGCCTGCCGATGCCGGCGCTGATCGTGCAGGGGCGCAACGATGTGCAGGTGGACGTGGCCGACGCCGAACGGCTCAAGGCAGCCAAGCCGGATGCGCAGTTGGTGTTTATCGACGGCATGAACCACATGCTGCGTATCAGCCCCAAAGACATGAGCCAGCAACGCGACAGCTACCTCAACCCTGAGTTGCCCCTGGCCCGCGAACTGGGTGAGCGAATCGTGACCTTCATCCAGCATTTGCCTTCGGCCTGAGGCAACGGCCTCAGGTATGCGGCCTGCCTGCCGATACAGCAGGCATAGCCGAGGACCAGCCCCGATGACCATTGCCCCCGCCGCCGCAGAGCCGGCCGAAGAGCCCCAGGACAACCCCGCCCAGCCCTGGGCCGACCTGCCGGTCGAACACTTCCAGCTATTGCGCCTGGCCGCGCTGCCCACCGACCGCAGCACCGGCGCCCGGCCGCTGCGCTTTGTGCAGTTCGGCTATGCCGAGCGCCATGACAAGGCCCACAGCCTGCTGCGCATGGAGATCCAGTTGCCTGGGCAGAAGGTACACAAGGAACAGAACCGCCTGGACATCCGCGTGGACCATGCCGAACGCCGGGTACGTATCGGCAACGCCCAGGGCTTGCAGCTGGAGCCGGTCAACCGCGGCATCGGCCGCTTCCTGCTGGCCCAGGCCGCGCAGTGGTTGCAGCGCAAATGGTCGCATTACCAGGTCGAGGGCATGCCCTTGCCGAACAAGGACGCGCTGAACGAAGACTCACGCCTGCGCCGTGACCACTGCCTGCGTGGGGTGGGCATCGAGGTGGAGTACGAAGACGCCCAGCATCTGAAGGGCCGCACCGTGGAAATGCCTGTGGGGCAGTTGAAAGCAGCCTGGAGCAATGAACGGCTGCAACGGGTGGCTATCCTTGATGCGGCCAGCTTGCTGCAGCAGGCAGACCAGCAGTTGCAGGAAAAAGACGCACAGCTGCGCGAGCGTGATGAGCGGGTGGCCAAGTACCAGCGTGAAGATGGCGGGCTGCGCTTTACCATTACGTGCCTGGTGGCGTTTGCGGTGTTTCAGGCGGGGCTGCTGATCTGGATCGCAACCCGTTAAGACCGCGTTGCCTGTTTCGCGGGCTTGCCCGCCCCCACAAGGACCGGTGATAAACCGGCGGGCATGCCCGCGAATGGGCTGCAAAGCAGCCCCGTTCGGAATCAGACGCGGCCCTTGAACAGCTCCTGGTGCTGGCGGCACTGCTCAGCGGTCAGCATGAACACCCCATGCCCGCCGCGCTCGAACTCCAGCCAGGCAAAGTCCACCTCGGGGTACAGCGCCTCCACATGCACCTGGCTGTTGCCCACTTCGACAATCAGCAAGCCTTTTTCGGTGAGGTGGTCGGCCGCTTCGGCCAGCATGCGCCGCACCAGGTCCAGGCCATCATTGCCACAGGCCAGGCCCAGCTCCGGCTCGTGGTGGTACTCGGCCGGCATGTCGTCGAAGTCTTCGGCGTCGACATACGGCGGGTTGGACAGGATCAGGTCGAAGCGCTGCCCGGGCAAGCCGGCAAAACCGTCGCCCTGCACGGTGTACACACGGGCGTCCAGGCCATGGCGCTCGATGTTCTGGTTGGCCACTTCAAGGGCCTGGAACGACAGGTCGGCCAGCACCACTTCGGCCTCGGGGAACACGTCGGCGGCGACGATGCCGATGCAGCCCGAACCGGTGCACAGGTCCAGAATGCGTGCCGGCTCGTTGGCCAACCACGGCTCGAAGCGCTTTTCGATCAGCTCGCCAATGGGTGAGCGCGGCACCAGCACGCGCTCGTCGACAATGAACGACATGCCGCAGAACCAGGCCTCGCCCAACAGGTAGGCAGTTGGCACGCGCTCTTCGATACGGCGCTTGAGCAGGTGCTGCAGGCGCACCCGCTCGTCGTCTTCGAGCATGCAGTCCAGGTAGCTGTCGGCCACCTCCCATGGCAGGTGCACCGCACCCAGCACCAGCAGACGGGCTTCGTCCCAGGCATTGTCGGCACCATGGCCGAAGAACAGGTCATGCTCATGGAAGCGGCTGACTGCCCAGCGGATGTAGTCGCGCAGGGTGCGCAGGCGGGATGTGATCACGGGGTACTCCTAATTCAGAACGGACAAAAGTCTAACAGCCTGGGGCACAGATTTGTTCCATCGCAGCGTTGCCGGGCTAGCCACAGGCCAGTAACCATGCCACTTGCGTTGTCAACCATTCCCATTGGCGCCAATGCAGGGGAGAATAGGTGCACAAAAGCCCTACCAAGGAGCCCTTGATGTCCGTTCCAACCACGATGTTCCGCCTCACTGGCCGCGATTACCCGCCGGCCAAGCTGAGCCACGCCAGCCTGATCATCATCGATGCGCAAAAGGAGTACCTCAGTGGGCCCCTGCAGTTGTCGGGCATGGACGAGGCCGTGGCCAACATCGCCAGGTTGCTCGACGCCGCGCGCAAAAGCGGCCGTCCGATCATCCATGTTCGCCACCTGGGCACGGTGGGTGGCCGTTTCGACCCACAGGGGCCCGCTGGCCAGTTTATTCCAGGGCTGGAGCCGCTGGAGGGCGAAATCGTCATCGAAAAGCGCATGCCCAATGCCTTCAAGAACACCAAGCTGCACGAAACGCTGCAGGAGCTGGGGCACCTGGACCTGATCGTGTGCGGTTTCATGAGCCATTCCAGCGTCAGCACCACCGTGCGCCGCGCCAAAGACTATGGTTACCGGTGCACACTGGTAGAAGACGCTTCGGCGACCCGCGACCTGGCGTTCAAGGATGGGGTCATACCGGCCGCGCAGATTCACCAGTGCGAAATGGCCGTGATGGCCGACAACTTCGCTTGCGTGGCCCCAACCGCCAGCCTGATCTGAGGCCCTGGCACGACCGCCCGGCAGCCGGGCGGAACCCAAGGGGCGGCGGCAGGTCGAATTCCGGATATCCACTGAGGAGAGCGGAATGAAGCTCAAAGGCAGTTTCGACGCCAAGCGCCTGCGCCCGCGCCAACCGCGTAACTGGGGCGCCCGCCTGGCGGCCGGGCTGTCCGCCCTGCTGGCGACCCTGGGCGTACTGCTGGCCATGGCCGGCATCGCCGGCTTGCTCGGCAACTACCCTGCCCTGCAGGAACTCAACGCCAACAAGGCGTTGTCCAGCATCGTTACCGTGGCTGGTTTGCTGCTGCTGTGGCTGGGCGTGCGCTTGTGGCGGCGCAGCCGCATTCGCCTGCGGCGCGGGCGTGAGCTGAACCTGTCGCCGCACCTGATGAAGAAGCATGATTGAGGGTTTTGTATTGGCTGCATAAAGCCCCCACAGTCGCGTAAACTACGCCGCCCACGTGGAGGCACCATGCAAGACGACGATTTTTCCCTGTTCAAGGCCGAAGTGCGCGGCGTAAAGCCGATCCGCCACGACCGCGCCGAAGTCGGCAAGCCCAAGGCCGACCGCCAGCAGCTGGCCGGCCTGCGCCAGGCGGCGACCGTTCGCAGTGACAAGGCGCTGGTCATCGACGGTATGTCTGACCAGTTCGTGATCGACGTGGGCGCCGAAGACGAACTGATGTGGCGCCGCGACGGCGTGCAGGAAACCCAGCTGCGCAAGCTGAAACTGGGGCAGATCCCGTTCGAGGGCAGCCTCGACCTGCATGGCATGACCGTGGAGAAGGCCCGCGAAACCCTGTGGGCCTTCATCGCCGAAGCCACCAAGCTGGAAGTGCGCTGCGTGCGCGTGACCCATGGCAAGGCTGCGCGCCTGGACGGCAAGCGGCCGATGATCAAAAGCCACGTCAACACCTGGCTGCGCCAGCACCCGCAGGTGCTTGGCTTTGCCTCGTGCAGTGCCCGCCACGGCGGCACCGGTGCCGTGTATGTGATGCTCAAGCGAACCATGCTCGAAGGCCGCGACGAGTAACGCCGCGCTTGCAGCGCCGCGCGCGCCGCCGTAACCTTCGTTTTTGCGATTTTTTCCCAAGGTAGATCCATGTCCCTGGAACAGAACTACACCGAGATCCTCAGCCAGCTTGGCGAGGACGTCTCCCGCGAGGGCCTGCTCGACACGCCCAAGCGGGCTGCAAAGGCGATGAAGTACCTTTGCCGCGGTTATGAGCAAACACTGGAAGAAGTGACCAACAACGCGTTGTTCAGCTCTGACAACAGCGAAATGGTACTGGTCCGGGACATCGAGCTGTATTCGATGTGCGAACACCACATGCTGCCGTTCATCGGCAAGGCGCACGTGGCCTACCTGCCCAAAGGCAAGGTGCTGGGCCTGTCGAAGGTCGCGCGCATCGTCGACATGTTCGCCCGCCGCCTGCAAATTCAGGAAAACCTCAGCCGCCAGGTGGCCGAGGCCATCCTGCAGGTTACCGGTGCCGCCGGCGTGGCCGTGGTGATCGAAGCCAAGCACATGTGCATGATGATGCGCGGTGTGGAAAAACAGAACTCGACCATGATCACCTCGGTGATGCTGGGCGAATTCCGCGACAACGCCGCCACCCGCAGCGAGTTCCTCAGCCTGATCAAGTAATTGGCTGCAGACCCCGAGCCGACCCTTGCAGGTCGGCTTTTGCATTTCAGGAGTTGCCCATGATCGTCAAAGCCCTGCGGGTTGGCCTCGGCCAAGTCATCGTGTTTGCAGACTGGATCAGCCGCCCGGCCAAGCGCAAGCGCGACGCCGCCGCCCAGGCCCGCGTCGACCAGGCGGCCAAGGGCCTGGCGCTGTACCAGTTCCATGCCTGCCCGTTCTGCGTCAAGACCCGCCGCACCCTGCACCGCCTTAACGTACCGGTGGCGCTGCGTGATGCCAAGAACGACTCGGCGCACCGCCAGGCCCTGCAAGAAGGTGGCGGCCGGTTGAAAGTGCCGTGCCTGCGCATTGAAGAAGCGGGCAAGGTGACCTGGATGTATGAGTCCAAGGCCATCATTGCCTACCTGGATGAGCGGTTTGCCTCGGCCTGACAGGTTTCAGCTTTCCTGTACTGGCCCTATCGCCGGCAAG